>JBCCFD010000265.1:0-10703 GCA_039029915.1 Chloroflexota bacterium | reverse complement strand
TGAAATTGATCAATTAATACAAACGGATAGCTCCTTTTTAAATCCACTTTATACCCCACCTCACCACACAATTAATTTCATCGTTGATACCGGTGAAGCAGCCACAAACGTCACTGCGCCGTTTGCAAATGTCAAAATCTCAGTTCGCGGAATGCCGGATGCTCGTACAAGCGATGTTGTTGCAATGATTACTGAAAAAGCACAGGGCTACGGCTTTGAGGTTGATCTTGATGTGGTTGAACCGCTGTTTACATCACAAACGTCTGACCTTATTCAAGCTTGCGTTCAACTTACGAATAGCCAACCAGAAACGGTGGCCTATGGAACAGATGGTAATTATTTAATGGATGTGATTGAGGATATGGTGGTGCTAGGGCCAGGTAGTATTGATGTCGCTCATACCGTCGGTGAATTTGTGCCCGTAGCCGAACTTCACCAAGCAGTTGAGGTTTACACAAAACTAATCAATAAATTTTGCCAATAACGTTTAGTTGTGATGAGACTCCTAAATTTGTCACGGCTAATATGAAAAATGAGGATTTGAATGTTAGAACGCGCGAAAGCATTACAGGAAAAACTAAGCCAATTACGTCGAACTATCCACATGAACCCAGAACTCAGCTTTCAAGAGTTTGAAACGGCCGTTTTAGTCGCTAAAACGATGGGTGAATTAGGCATAGAATATCAAACCGGTGTTGGCAGGACGGGCGTTGTTGCACGATTGGGGAATGGAGATGGCCCTAAAATTGGGATACGTGCTGATATGGACGCACTTCCTATTCTTGAAGCAAATGATGTGCCCTATAAATCTCAAAATGACGGTGTGATGCACCCATAAGCACGATGCCCATACCACCATGCTTATGGGTGCAGCAATGCTACTAAAAGATGAAGAGTTTAATGGCGAAATTCGTCTTCTTTTCCAACCATCTGAAGAAAATTCAGATGAAGAAGGGATTAGTGGGGCGCCACGCATGATAGAAGATGGCGCAATTGAAGAGTTAGACGCAGTTATTGCCCTACACGTGGATGGAAAAATGGATGCGGGAACGGTGAGCGTCTCCGAAGGGTATATTTTAAGCAGTGCCGATGCTGTTTTTGCAAAAGTTATCGGCAAGGGCGGGCATGGTGCAATGCCGGACAAGGCACGGGATCCCATCTTTTTAGTTGCACCCGTTCTAACTGCGATTCACGGGATCGTTTCTAGATGGGTCAATCCGGTTCAACCAGCCGTTATTACTGTCGGTCGCTTGGTAGGTGGCACCGCCTCCAATGTCATTCCCAATGAAGTGGAGCTGGATATTACTGTACGCAGTATCAATGACGATGTTCGTAAGCAACTTTTAGTGGAAATCGAACAAGCACTTTCTGTGGCGAAAGCATTGGGTGGGGATTATGAAATGGTTGTCCGGCACGGCTATCCTGCCACATACAATAATCCAACCGTTGCCAGCTGGGTGCGAGAAACGGCCGTTGATCTGCTTGGCACTCAAAACGTGGTGGACAAAGGGCTTGTCATGGCATCTGAGGATTTCAGCTATATGGCGCGGGCCAGTCAGGGATTGATGATGATCTTGGGTACAAAAGCGCCTGATGGACCACCTAAACATGTTCATCATCCAGAATTTGATATTGACGAGCAAGCATTACCGATTGGGGCCGCAATTATGGCCGAGACCGCGCTGCGATTTGTAAAAGGACAGTATCAATAAAAATAATTTGGAGCATTAAACGATGACCGATATACAAGGCACGCCTCCCCCTGATACCTTAACCACGCGACTCGGTGTTCTCACCAGGCGTGAAGTAGAAGCACGTATATTAGCCCCAGTTATTGACGCCTTAGGTAACGAGTTTGGTAGGGAAGAAGTCGTCGATGTCGTGCGCAACACAATCATTCGTATTGCACAAGAGCAAGGGGATGATCTTGCCCAAACAATGGGGGGTAATAACTCACAATCATTCCTAGATTCGCTTCAGTATTGGACTAAAGATGAAGCGCTTTTAATCGATGTATTAGAACATAATGATGAGAAGCTCTCTTTTAATGTGACGCGCTGTCGATACGCTGAGCTTTACAAAGCGTTAGGCATTCCAGAATTAGGTGCCGTTTTATCATGCAATCGGACTTTGCTCTAATCGATGGTTTCAATAAAAAGGCCTCGTTAACAAGAACCCAAACCATTATGGAAGGTGCTTCGCACTGTAATTTTAGATATTTATTTCCAAAGGAAGAACGGCTGAAAGAGTAGAAACAACAAGGGAAAAGCACCTATTTCATTAACCACAAACCGACACTCTGTCGCTATTGCATGTCATGTTTCCCTATCATCAAAGGAATTATTATGAACAATTGGGAAAGCTATTTAGCAAATAATCAAGATCGTTTTTTAGAGGAGTTAAAAGATTTTTTACGAATTCCCAGTATTTCTAGCCTGCCAGAGCATACTCAAGATGTTATGGAAGCCGGCCAGTGGGTTGCAGACCGAATGAAGCAGGCTGGAATTGAAAATATTGAGATTTTGCCGACTGAAGGACACCCGGTGGTGTATGGGGATTGGCTCCACGCGCCGGGCAAGCCGACCGTCTTGATTTATGGTCATTTTGATGTTCAGCCGGTCGATCCCCTTGAGCTATGGGAAAATCCTCCATTTGAGCCAGTGGTGAAAGACGGCCGTATTTATGCTCGGGGTGCTACCGATGATAAGGGCAACATGCTGACACCTATTCTAGCCGTTGAAGCACTCATGCAAACCGAAGATAAATTGCCTATCAATCTTAAATTCCTATTTGAAGGGCAAGAAGAAATCGGCAGTCCCCACCTTCCACCGTTTATGGAGAAAGAAGCAGCACGCTTTGCCTGCGATTTAGTCGTTAGTTCCGATGGTGGGCAGATGAGCGAGGAGCAGCCCGTTCTATTAGTAGGCACTAAAGGCTTAGCCGCTCTCGAAATTCATATCACTGGTGCAAAATCTGATCTTCATTCGGGCATGTATGGGGGCACAATCCAAAATCCAATTCACGCTTTAGCCAATATCATTGCCAAACTGCGAGATGATAACGGTAAAATTTTAGTGGATGGTTTTTATGATGATGTGCGTGATTTAAGTGAGGAAGACAGAGAGCTAATTTCGGCCGTGCCTTACGACAATGAAACCTTTATCAATCAAATTGGGGTAAATGAAACCTTTGGTGAACCGGGCTACACGACGGTCGAGCGACGTTTTGCTCGCCCCACATTAGAACTTAACGGCATTTGGGGTGGCTTCCAAGGAGATGGCGTCAAGACTGTTCTTCCATCAGAAGCGCATGCAAAAATTACCTGCAGGCTCGTCGCCAACCAGCACCCAGCCAAAATCCGCGACCTGCTGCAAGCGTACATTGAAAAAGTGGCTCCACCAGGAGTGTCAGTCAATGTCGTTCAGCAAAAAAATCAAGCATTACCTTATTTAATGGAAAACAACCACCCGGCTAATATGATCGGTGGTCAAGTGTTGACCGAGCTCTACGGAGTTGAGCCAATTTTTGTACGCACAGGCGGCAGTGTGCCAATTTATGAGCTCTTTGACACCCATCTAAATCGAAAATGCTTAACATTTGCTTTTGGCTTGAGTGACGAAAATCTACACGCGCCCAACGAATTCTTCCGTCTAAGTAGCTTTGAGAAGGCCCAAAAGGGATATTGCAAACTAATTCACGCTTTAAGTAATTTTCAACAATAGTCTTGACGACGAACAGATAGTTTTAACCGCTTCTTTCTGATTGCCCAGGAGCAATGATGTCCACAGTACCAATGACTGTCCAAGAAATTTATGACCTGGCATACCGATGCCTATTAAACAACGGATGTGATGAAGAAAATGCATCTGCCTCGGCACGAACAATTAGCACAGCCGAGAGAGATGGTTCGGACTCTCATGGGCTTTTCCGGCTACCGGGTTATTTGGCCTCATTGAAAAGCGGAAAAGTAAATGGCAAGGCACGACCAGCACCCGAAACGCTCACCCCGGCAGCCATTCGTTTGGATGGAAATAATGGGTTTGCACCATTAGCTATTGAATTTGGAATACCTTTATTAGCTGAAGCGGCATCAAAAATGGGTGTCGCTGTCCTGCTTATTCGAAACAGTTTTCATTTTGCAGCCCTTTGGCCTGAAGTAGAAGCACTAGCTGAAAAAGGGTTAGCGGGATTAGCCTGCACGGTTCATACGCCAATGGTCGCCCCATTTGGGGCAAAGAGGGCGTTTTTTAGCACAAATCCGCTTGCGTTCGCCTTTCCTCGTCAAGGAAAAAACCCGTATGTTTTTGATATGGCAACCGCGGCAAAAGCACGCGGCGATATTGGCGTCGCCGCCCGAGATGGTCACCACCTCCCACTTGGTGTAGGTTTGGATTCGGCAGGCAACCCCACAACTGATGCCAAAGAGATTCACGATGGGGGCGTTATTTTGCCGTTTGGAGGGTATAAAGGCTCTGCAATTGCAACGATGATTGAGCTATTAGCAGCGGGTTTAGTGGGGGATTACTTTAGCTACGAAGCAGCTGAAGCGGACAATAAGGATGGTGGGCCAGCCAGAGGGGGCGAATTCATAATGGCTCTGGCACCTAATATTCTTGCCGGTGATAATTGGTCTGCTCATACGGAGGATTTTTTGACCCGACTCGAAAACATGGAAGGCATACGCCTACCCGGTCAAAGGAGATTTGTAAACCGCAATTCTGAGAAACCTCGTCAAATTAATGCAGATCTGGTTAAAAAGCTAAAGACCTTCATTTGATCAATCTAGGTATGACAAGGCAATCTCAAGCATTTGCTCAATCTTAAATGGTTTTTGGACAAAAGCCTCGTATGCTAAACCGGTAAATTTATCTCCAATCTCAAATTCACTGTGTCCGGATAGCAAGATGATTGGAATATCCCGCTCAATCTCTTTCAGGGCAATGAACACTTCTTGGCTACTGAGTCCAGGCATAGACAGATCAAGCAAAATCAAACCAACATTTTCGTGATATTCATTAAAATTTTGGATCCCAGAAGCACCATCTGGAGCACAGATGACATCGATTTTTTCTAATTCAAAAATATCCTCTATCGCACTACGGACCATGGGATCATCATCAATTAATAAAATCTGTTTTCGTGTCATACCCTTTTGTTTTTCCATTGATTGATTATTATTGATGCCATCATTTAAATCGTCATTTAAAACATCCTGTTGCGTAGAAACTGGGAAATAAAGTTGGAATTCGGTACCAACGTTAAGGAAACTGTTGACGACAAGACCACAATTATGGCTACGCGCAATTCCTGAAACAGCGGCTAATCCCAATCCTCTGCCCTTAAATTTAGTAGAAAAGAAAGGATCAAAAATCTTTTGAATTGTCTCTTTAGACATCCCCTTCCCATTATCCTTTACGGAAAATACGATAAATTTTCCGGGTGCAGGGGGCGGAATTACAAAGGACAATTTATCAAAATCACCCCGCTTAAATGTATTCGTATCAGTTTTTATTAATATCTCGCCAGCTTTTTGCTCGATCGCTTCTGCACCATTAATTGTTAAATTCATGATTATTTGCTGCATTTGAGAAGGATCAGCGTTGATGTTGGGTAGATTATCTAATAGGTCTCGCTTTATGGTGACATTTTTAGGAATGGCGACTTCTAAAATATCAATTTGCTGATTGATAATGTCATTAAGATTTAGAGGCAAGATTTCAAATCGACCTCGTCCTGAATAAGCGAGAAGCTGATTGATAAGAAGGGTGCCACTTTCTGCAGCTAAAATAGCTTTATTTATGTGCTTCACAGCAGGGTTGTTGGTTTCTAATTTTGCGAGAGCAATTTCTGATTGTGCAGTCAGAGCAACAAGCAGGTTATTGAAATCGTGGGCGATACCGCCTGCTAGGATACCGATACTCTCCATTTTTTGCTTCTGAAATAGCGCTTGCTCCGCAGATTTAAGGTTACTCATATCAACAATTTGGCCAATAATGTAAACTGGCGATTTTTGAGTATCAAATACTAGCGTAACTTGTAAAAACACGTTTGCAATTGAGCCATTTTTTCGAATATACCGCTTCTCAATCTGATAACTTACAATTTCTCTGCTCCTTAGACGATGTAACCAATCAAGATTATTGTCTAAATCATCTGGGTGAGTAATTTCAGCAAATTTTTTTGATAACAACTCATGTTCTGAGTAACCAACTAGTTTTTCAAATGAACGATTGACTTTTAAAAATGTACCATCTAGACGATTGAGGGACATACCAATTGGTGCTAAATCAAAAACCCTTTGAAAACGGCGTTCAAAAGCTTCATACTTCCGCTTGCTCTCTTCTAAGATCTGAAAAACTTCGAGCTGTTCGGTGACGTTTTTATATATCCAGATTCTACCTATTATCTGACCCTTAAAAATCAATGGCTTTGATCTTCTATCGAAGATTTGTTTATCAACTCTTTCAATCCTATCATAGCTCTCATCTTCAATATTTTTGTATATTTCAACTACCCTAGCCATAAAAGATTCTGGGGATATTATTTTATTAATCACCTTAGGAAAATTGTCTGGACTATATCGATTTTCGACATCTAATTCCCACATGGATTGCATTTCATCATTCATGTAAATGACATCACCTTGTAGGTTCACAACAAACAAGCCATCGGAAATCATCTGCATCACTGAGGAAAAGTATTCAGCAAATTTTTCGCGGTCTAAATAGTTGGTTTCAGCCCTCTTTTGCTCAGCAAAGAAAGCCTTTAGGGAGTTAAGCGACACTTCAACTGTGGGAAGGGTAGGTTTTAACATTTAAATGATTAGTTTTACAATAAGAATTCTATGCTTTGAAATATTTCCATTTTTAAACGAGAAATTCAATAGGAGATTGAAAGGATGCAAGTTTTAGAGTTAAGGGATATTGGCCGATTGGCTGACGATCTTGATAATTGTGCAATCGCGACAACAACTCTGCTGCCAAACACGGCCGTTTCTCACAACAACATTCAATTCACAATCTCCCATCATATTCTTGAAGGACACCGTTTTGCCATACACCCCATCAAGGCTGGGGAACACCTGACATCATGGGGCTTTCCATTCGGCACGGCGCTAACCGACATTTCGATCGGAGAGTATGTCAGCAACGATGCCATGTTAAAAGAGCTAGGCAGTCGGAATTTATCCTTTTCTTTGCCAAAAGCCCCAAACTTTACGGACGATATTCCTCCATTTAAGCTAAAAGCCGATTCGCTTAAAGCGGCCGTTTATTCACAGCAACTCATGCCGACCGCTACATTTATGGGGTATAAGCGGGACGGGAATCGAGGCGTTGGTACACGTAATTTTATTGCCCTACTGAGCCTAACTACCATTACATCCGGGTTTGTAAATTTTCTTAAAAAACAAATAACAGCCTCATTAACAAATCCGCCAAATATTGATGGCATTGTTGCCTTGACGCACACAGAGGGGCATTCAGAATATGCGAATAACTACGGTCTTTTCTTACGCACCATGGCTGGGTTTATCATTCATCCTAATGTCGGTGCTGTGCTGATTGTGGATGATGGGCAGGGCAACAATGAGCGTCTCAAAGCATATTTACAAGCAAACGATTACCCATTAAATTCAGTTTACCACCATTTTTTATCCATCCACGAAAACTTTAATGAAAAATTGGAAGAATCGAAGCTTATTATAAAAAGATGGGTCGCTCAGCTAAGTCAACACCAGCGCACGCCTCAACCGCTAAGCCAGTTAAAAATCGCGCTTCAGTGCGGTGGCTCCGACGCATTCTCTGGCATTTCAGGCAACCCACTGGCCTCATGGTTAGCTAAAGAAGTTATTGCACAAGGCGGTGCAGCCAATTTAGCGGAGACGGATGAACTGGTTGGGGCTGAATCTTATGTTTTGGATAACGTGCGAGATAAGGAAACGGCCGTTACCTTTCTCAAAGTCGTAGAGCGATTTAAAACTTGGGCCAATCGACACGGTCAATCCGTTAAAGCCAATCCATCAGGGGGAAACCTTTACCGAGGTCTTTACAACATTTACCTAAAATCATTAGGGGCTGCCACAAAGCGACATCCCGATGTTACGCTACAACACGTCATCGAGTACAGCCAGCGTATGGAAGCGCCAGGTTTCTACTTTATGGATAGTCCGGGAAATGATCTTGAAAGTATCGCTGGTCAGGTAGGAGCTGGGTGCAATTTAATCTTTTTTGTGACGGGAAACGGCTCGATTACAAATTTTCCATTCGTGCCAACCATTAAAATTGTAACGACGAGCGAGCGCTTTAAGATGCTTGAAGCGGATATGGATGTTGATGCAGGGGCCTATTTAAACGGCCGTTCTATGGACATGGTGGGTAAAGATGCCTTTCAATATTTACTCAACGTTGTTTCTGGCCAAAAATCCAGCGGCGAGCAAGCTGGGCACGCTCAAGTTCAAATTTGGCGGGATTGGCCGCTAAAGTCGGCTGACGGGGAAAAAGAAATAGTTAATCCAGTAAATAAACGGCAAATTAGGATCAAAACCACCGCTCAGGATAAAACGCTACTTCCATTTAAAACGCTTCAAAATAGAAACAAGTATCTTGATTTGATTATGCCAACTAGCTTGTGCTCCGGACAAATCGCGCAGATGTGCGCTGAACGCTTAAATCAAGTCAAACAAACAAAAACCGTCGCCTTACCGCACACCGAAGGCTGTGGGTCACCAACGATTCAAGAATTTGTCAATATCGTGATTGGCTATGCTACTCACCCGCATATTCGGCACTGCCTCATGGTTGAGCACGGCTGTGAGAAAACACACAACGCCTTTTGGCGCAATCAGTGGCTGGAAGCGGACCTTGACCCTAGTGCATTTGGCTGGGCCAGCATCCAGCTTGACGGTGGCATTGAGCCCGTTATCAATAAAATGGATGATTGGTTTGGCCATCAAACTAGCTCAAACCCCATCTCGCCGAATAAAAAGTCTCAGATTCCCATTCGGTTAGGCTTGCTATCTGAAGACGCGGTTAATCATCAAACGGCCGTATTTGCTGTGAAGCTGATCCAACAGTTGCTTGCTGTACAAGGGCAAGTTGTTTTATGTGCGAACGATTATCTTTTGATTACCAAACAGTTCACTGAAGAACTAGGGCTTGTGTCCACCATCCCAAACCTACATTTTGCAGAACAGCCAACCCATGCGGGGCTCTTTATTATGGATCGCCCCTCAAACCATTGGGTTGAGACGCTAACGGGATTGGGCGCGACGGGGGTCGATTTAATGATTGGACTGGTTAAACGGCCGTTGCCGGGGCACCCATTTCTGCCCCTACTGCAAAATCACACGGCCAAAGCTAAGCTTGACTTTTCAACGGCGTTTACGTCTGAGAATTTAACGCAGTTAAGCAAGCTCATTCAACAAACGATCGATGGTGACTATACGGCCGTTGCTGACCAATATCAAAACCACGCTTTCCAAATCACCAGAGGCCGGTTAGGGATTTCCTTATAGGTTAAACGCCCTCAAAATATATAAAACAATGTTACGTTGATACCTTGTCTTTTAATTTAACTCAGCTACGATCCTTTTTTGGTAAGAAACAGGTTTGCATCTACCAAAACACATATAAGGATCAGATATGAGTCAATCTACTTATGCACGTTTAAGGCAAGAGTTAGAAACAATTGAAAACGAAGGACTTTATAAACGCGAAAGATTAATCACCTCTTCCCAGTCAGGATCGATTGAAGTTGACAAAGCGGGCACCAAAACGGCCGTTATTAATCTGTGCGCCAACAACTACCTTGGCTTAGCCAACCATCCTGATGTCATCAAAGGGGCCCAAACAGCGATGGATCAATATGGCTACGGCATGGCCTCGGTCCGCTTTATTTGCGGCACCCTCGATTATCACCGCCAGTTAGAAGAAGAAATTGCGGATTTCACAGGATTCGATGATTCAATTCTCTACGCCGCCTGTTTTGATGCCAATGGGGGTGTTTTTGAACCGCTGCTTACGGCCGAAGATGCGATCATTTCAGACTCACTCAATCACGCTTCAATTATTGACGGTATTCGCCTGTGCAAAGCAAAACGGTACCGCTTTGCCAACAATGATATGGCTGATTTAGAAGCCAAGCTGAAAGAGGCTAAAGCCAACAACGCCCGCACAATTCTCATTGCCACAGACGGCGTCTTTTCAATGGATGGTTATATTGCCAACGTGCCAGAGCTGCACCGACTCGCAGATGAATATGATGCACTTTTGATGATGGATGACTGTCACTCAACAGGAATTCTGGGGCCGGAAGGGAAAGGAACAGCCGCTCATTTTGGCCTACAGGTTGATATTCTTACCAGCACGCTTGGCAAAAGCCTCGGTGGGGCAGCAGGCGGTTTTGTGGCGGCGTCACAACCGGTCATTGATATGCTGCGCCAAAGATCACGGCCGTATCTTTTCTCTAATGCACTACCGCCAGCCATTCTCGGTGGGGCCAGTGCTGCCATCAAGCTTTGCCGTCAAGGGGACGATTTACGTCAAAAGCTTAGCCAAAATTCGGAACATTTCCGCAAAGGGTTAACAGAAGCTGGGTTTGACCTCCTACCTGGGGAACATCCCATTATTCCAATCATGTTGGGTGAAGGCCAGCTTGCTCAAGATTTAGCGAACCGACTCTATGAGCTTGGGGTATATGTCACG
>JBCCFD010000264.1:0-10712 GCA_039029915.1 Chloroflexota bacterium | reverse complement strand
CTGCTTGGTGAGCGCGTGTTGCCTTTGATTCAAAAGTAATCGCTTACGCTCTCAAAACGGGACGTGTTAGGCAAGTTGCGCCCCCTTCGGCTTTAAGTGAAATCTCTTCCCCTTTGTAGGTCATCACGTCACATCCCGCGTTTTTAAGCCGAGCAATCGTTGTCTTGTTGTTTTCAAGCAGGATGCATTTACCTGGAGCGACTGACAGCACGTTTGGCCCCATTGTCTCCCACTCTTCTTCTGGCACCTGAACAAAGCGGAACCCTTTTTCTTTCAGATGTTGCCAAAATGGAACCGGCATCAGCGGTTCATACACGACTGCAACATCATGATCGACAACGCTGATAAACGACATCAAATGGAGGCATGCTTCAGGACCCTGAAAGTAGGGCAGATGCACGGGAACAAGCGAAACTTCAGTGTCCTCAAAGGCTTTTGCTAGCTGGTTAAAACCCGCTTGATTGGTGCGGAAGCCAAGCCCCACCGCCAATGTGTTTTCATCAACCCAAAGCAAATCACCACCTTCTGCTCTGGCGTCTCCCGTTAGCTGATAATGAATAGGTACGCCCATCTTTTCTAATGACCTGCCGATGGCTGTTTCTTCTCCTTGACGCAGCGGTTTACCCATATTTAGCAAGATAGCGCCTTGATTTGATACGATGACAGGGTCATGCACAAATATTGCGTCGGCGTGATCGGGCAACATCTCATCATGATAAACCACCTCAGCACCACAGCCCTGAATTGTTTTGACAAGGGCGTCATGTTCCTGCTGAGCGATTTCTAGGTTGATGGAGGAGGTGTAGTGCCATTTTTGAGGGTCTGCGTTTCCGAATGCTTCGTCAGGACGACGCATCAAAACGGCGTGCAGTTCACCAACCATGCTTTGACTACCATATTTTCGACTCATGTTTGAATCCTTTGATTGCTTAAAGTGATATGCTCTAAAAATCAGTATTTTGCCCGCATTAATTGAATGGAGCAACGCTGAAAACGGCCGTTTCCATCTCCTCTGTGTTAATACTGAAAAATTGACCATCAAACGACCACTCGGGACGAGGCTGCTGATTTGGGGGATGCGACATCATTGCTTGCATCATGAGAGTTTCAACATTGATAAGGGTTAGCTGATTTAGCTCATTTAAATAAAGGAAATATGTGCTGTTTGGGGACCAATTTGGGGTCATAATCGCAGAATCAAGTTCAGCCGTGGGGGCACCGATGACTGTATCAAAAATAGTGATTGTGATCTTCTTGCTTACGCTATCGAAGCTTGAAACGGTCAGAAAACGGCCGTTTGGAGAAAATGTAAAATCAATTTCTAATCGAACCCGCTCTGAAGAATACCAAACAGGCTTAGTAAAAATAATATTGCCGGTTGCCATATCCATTAATTCGAGTTGATGAGAATTGTTTTTGTAGGAGATGTAGGCGAGATATTTTCCTGTTGTGGTGAAACGGCCGTTGCGACCTCCATCAGCCAATAGCTCAAGTGAATGGCCCTGTACATCCCAAAGCTGAAGCTGGGTCTCAACGGGGGCATCTTCAATTAAATCAAGACCTTTTCCCCAAGTGGTCACCAGCATTTTTTGACTGTCGGGAAGCCAATCATTAAAGACGGAGTTGAAACGATATCCGTCTGGGTAAACCTGCTCTGTTTCTTCTTCATATGACAAATAAACTTGGTTTTCGATCCACATCCTTCCTGAATGATCATCAGTTTGTGCTATTTGTTCTGAAATGTCCATTAACGCTAAGTCAGCTATTGGGATTGACCATGCAGTGACGTTATTGGTTTGTGTGCCTCCAGAGCAACCACCAATAAATTGATGATGTTCATCATTAAATGTGCAGGTATGAACCGTGAAAAGCGATGAGCGTTTAATTTGTGAAACATCTAAAAGTGCCCCTAAAATGTGTCCGCCTCCACCATAACCAGAATAGACCACGCGATTTTCATCGAGCCAGTTATTGAAAATAGGTGACCACCTTGTCAAGACGTCTTCCCTATTAAGGAGCAAACTTACTTCCCCCGAGCGATTTCCCAACCAGATGTGGGCATTTTCAGGCTTGATGTCCAGATGTGAATCCTCTAGGGCTAAACCATTAAACAAAAATCGTTCTCCATCAGGCGCCCAGCGGAAGTTAGTGCCAAAGCTGGGGCAGAAGAACTGCTCGGATATTAGGCGATTAGGGTGCTGATTGTTTATTGTCTGAAGGAAAATTGTCCCGGGCAGCCAAGTGTTGTTTGAAAAAAGGTGGCAATTATCGTATAAGAATGAATGGTCAGTTGGTGACCAGATCAGTGATTGTGTGGGCACCCTTAGAAACGGTTCGGGAAATAATGTTTCGTTCTCGTGAGTAACATTGCTTCCTGTCGTTATTTTCTCAATTGGCGCAGAGCTCGCTTGGGTTGCCTCTGGGCTGTATTGACAGCCTAAGAGCAAAAGAAAATGGACGATTAGGTAAAGTAAGTAGAAACGCATACGAATAATCCTGTGCGCTTCAGTTTACTAAATGGGTAAATCGCTTTCAAGCTGCTGTGTGATTTGAAAGCATGCGGGCCAACAGTTCCTTGCTGCACTTAGCGGCCAGCATGGCGGTCATATTGACAAGGTCACGATGGATATTTAATTCTACAACATCAGCGCCAACAATATTTGCATCGAGCGTTTGAATGATGGATAGGACGTCTCGTGAGGTCAATCCACCTGGTTCATGATGAGAAACGCCGGGGGCGTAAGCTGGGTCAAATACATCCAGATCAAGCGAGATATAGACTGGGCCATCAAAATGAAGCGAGAATAGCTTTTGCCATTCCCAAGCGCTAATGATTTCAACGCCAAACTTTTCAGCTTGCTCCTGTTGGTGGCCAGTTAAGCAGCGAATGCCCACTTGAACCAGCCGCTTGACTAAGCCCTCTTCCATGATGCGGGCAAAGGGACAGGCGTGTGAATACCGATCGCCGTCTAGCGAATCATACAAATCGGGGTGGGCATCTAGCTGAACAATCGTTAAATCTGGATATTTTTGTGCATAAGCCCGAATAATGGGATAGGTGATGGCGTGGTCGCCACCCCAAGTAAGTAGATGATCGGCTTGTGAAAGATGGTGAGAAACGGCCGTTTCAATATCTAGCCGACCCTGTTCACCTGTTCCAACTTCAACATCTCCCATATCTTGCCAGTTTGAGTTGTCACCTAAATCAATGCCTAGTTCAGAGGTCATATTGGCAGAGCCCCAATTGAGAACCTGTCGAATCCGGGGCGGGGCTTGGGCCGGTCCCCGCATAAAAGAAGAGCTTTCATCTGACGGGATGCCGATAATGTGAATAGTCATAGCCGTGGTCTTACCCTTTTTTGTAGGAGGGGTTAGCCCAATAAATCAGCGTCGCCCAATTATCTGAATTGCTGTCTTCGATATAGTTTTCTAACATGCCACACACTTCAAACCCGTTCCGCAACTGCATTGAAAGGGTCGGGTCAAACAACTCCTTGGCGACCACTTTTTCAACATATTGGTGAATGGATAGCTGGTCTCGATAGTTAGGGTAACCGGGTAGGACACCGCCGGCCACAATCCCACGACGATTGGTTTGAATTACTAAATTTTTGCGGGCCTCGTAGAGCTTTCTGCCAATGCCCATGCCTCGAAATTCGGGGTGGACGCTGATATCAGCCCCATAATAATAATCGCCATTTGGTTCGTGATTCGTGTAGTAACCCGCAGCGATAATTTCATTAAATGTGTGACCCGGATGTTCAAAGTTGAAGTGGACAAAAAAACCAGAGCCTAACCCTACAACACGGCCGTTAACGAGCGCCACAAATTCACCTTCAGGGAAAATATCACAATGCTTCAAAAAATGGGCTTCGACCATCAATTCGTGTTCTCCCAACGTTGGAAAACAGTCGCGTTGGAGCTGTGCCAAAGCTGAAGCATATTTGGGTTTGATGTTGTCGATAGTAACGATCGTCATAAATTCTCTTGAACGGTGTAAAAATGCCTATTTTACCGCTTCGCTTACCCCATTTTCAACGATTGGGATTCTCCCACAAAATGAGAGCTGACCAATTATTAGAGCGGGGATAGGTGAAAAAATCTTTGATGGGTCGGATGAGTTTAAACCCGTTGCGTAGCTGTACTGAGAGCGTTGGGTCAAACAGTTCCCCTGCGACGACTTTGTCAAGATAGGATTGAATATCTAACTGGCCAATAAAGGTTTCATAACCCGGCAAGACAGCCGCGGCGGCAAACCCCTTTTTTCCTTGATTAATCACAAGCGCCTTTCGATGATTATAGATTTCCCGTGCAATGCCTCGACCTCGGCATTCAGGATGTACGGCCAGATCGCTTCCGTAATAATAGCGTCCTTCTGGGTAATGAATAAGCATGTCATTTGCATTATAAAGTAACTGATTTTCGGTGGGGGGTAGATTGTCAAACTCAATATCAATGAAAACGCCCGTGCCCATACCAACAACACGGCCGTTTTCGAGCGCAATAACTGTCCCTTCTGGAAATACAGTCGCTACTTCTTCAAGCTCTTCTTGCGTATATTGGTCTTCAATGGGCATGTCGGGAAAGCAGGTTGCTAACAATTCCGCCACATCTTTACATCGTTGGTGCGTTAAAATTGTATATTGAATTTCAGTCACAATGTTTCTTCTTTATTACCCTAAAGGGATTGATTACCCGCCACTTGGAAAGAGAAAGTTCCTCCTAGCGTTCGATACTCCTTCCACTTACAGCGAGGTTGTTCATTCAGCGTCCCCAGATGTCCAGATTAACCATTTTGCCGGGGTAACTTCATAAAATAGATTATGAACGGGATCATTAATCATATCCCAGCCATATTTGCTGTTGAAAAGCTTGAGAAGTGCATCTGGATAAGGCTGTTCCATCAAAACGGCCGTTCCTTCACAAATCACAACATCAGAACCAGATTCGAGAGAGAGGGCCATCTTGTCGTTTTGAGCTAAGTTTTTAGCTTTAACGCTGCCGGGCTGCATACCGATGTAAATTAAATTGTTAAACCAAATAAACCATACCGGCACGAGGTGAGGTCGACCGTCTCGTCTGACGGTGGCCATCCAAATGTTTCGTTCTTCCTGAAGTCGTTTTTCTGTTTTTTCGTTAATAGACATAGGCTTATCCTGTTTTTTCAAGGTCTTTTTTATTTACTAGAGTTGGCCAAGGCTGATTGTTGATAATGTCGTCAATTTGGGTACGGCCGCTTTCAATTAGGCCATCTTTGGCATCTACAATCCGCCATTCGTGATAAGGCTTCCCGAACGGTTGCGATTCTACAAAAATACAGCGGAGTTCACCAGACTCAAAATTGCAGTCTGATTGAACCGCTTCTAAAAGTGGTTCACGATGTAAGTGCCCATCGCCAAAGTTCCAGCCCAAGACAACACCACAAACCAATTCGCCATCTCGCCAAACATACTCTTCAATATTGTCAACCGCTTTCGGAATGAGATCGTGGAGAACACGGCCGTGTAAATGCATCATTCGGAAACCAATCACCATTTCAAGGAGCGAGTCAATCGTTTGCTCACTGTAAAAGCGGTTAAGCTGATGCGGAATAGTTGAGGCCGGCTTGGTGAGATGTTGGTTGAGCTTTTCTTCGCTATCCCCTTTAAAAAGCCAAACCCCATACGCCCAGTTGCCCGCGTAGTAGCGCATGGAAATTAAAAATGAGACCCAAGCTGGGTAAAGATTGCCAATGACCGGGAGGATCACAACGGCCGTAATGATTAGCCCGGCCAGTAAAGGATCGCTTAAGCTGAAAAGTGACGTGCCAGCATGGTGGCCAAACAGCACAAATCCACCGTACACCATCGTGAAGTTCCACTCTAGCGGGACCGCCATTGGTACATTTGCTGTAATAAAAGTATGGAAGCCTAGCATAACAATCAGGCCGATTAGCGTTAAGGTGCCGCCATCGCTAAAGATTAAAATGAGGGGAAACGTGTACTCAACGGCCGTTCCAAAATGAGCCAAATTCGTTGCTAATGGCCCGGGGCGTAAATCGTCAGGGTAGTTTTTATAAAGCGCCTTGCGCAAGCCCGGGAATCGCAATACGCCGCTATTGCTGACCATGACACCAATTACCGATGGAAAGTGACGGTTTAGTTTGGAGGTTGCGGCCCAAAACCACACACCCCACCAGACCACTTTGGTGCCGGGAATAATTTGCTCTGGGAAAAGAAAACATAGGGTGGCAATAAAATAATGCTCACCGCGGGCTGACAAAAAGATAGTCCGGTCGAGACAGGCTAAAATGGGTAACAGCACAACGATTGGAATCAATAAGGATGCATCAATCGTTGGGGCAATTAATGCTCTAAAGATTGACACGATGAAGGCCAAATAAAGTATGACATCAACCCAAGTTCGCTTATAGCCACCAAGCACTGGGATTTGCGGCAGGTACGGCATTTTGATTGTGCCCGGCCGTAAAAAGTAGAAGACCCCACCGAATGGGGGCAGGTAGCGTGCCGTGAGCGGACCGCTTCCTGATGCCATGCCTAACCCTTCAAATACCATGCTCCATAAGATTGCCCTTAGCAGCGCATCCGGTTTGAACCACCAGCTGCCCACGTCTCGCCAGCCCCCAAGTTCTGTTGAAAATGAGGTAAAAACAAACCATAACCAAATAAATAACCCAATTTTTAAAACATAAAACAGATAGGCTGAAAGAGGGGCGCCGTACCCTTGTACAGCCCACGCCTGACACAGCATTTTGGCACGTTCGTTAAACGGCCGTTTTTTCCAATCTTCATAATCAAATGGGAACGGTTTTGGGGTTAAAATATCCAATTTTCTACCTCACAATGACTTCATTTTCCTTCTCAGACAGGATTATATCAAAAATCTGGACATCTATGATGATCATTGACATCAGTAAGTCTATGCAATAATATGTTAACTTTAACCTATATGCCTCAAAGGATATCATCATGTCAATCAAATTTGTTGTACTCGGCTTTCTGAGCTGGCAAGCCGCTTCAGGATATGACCTAAAGAAAATTATTTCAGATTCAGAAACATTGCCGTGGTCTGGCAATAGCAATCAAATTTATCGGGCGCTGGTGGACCTTCATGATGAGGGTTTGGTTACCCAAGAAATTGAACATCAGGAGAAGCTACCCGCCCGAAAAATTTATTCAATCACGGCCAAAGGGCGTGATAAGTTAAGTGAATGGTCAAAAGAAACCCCTTTAGCGCCGCAATTTCGTAAGCCATTTTTGGCTCAATTGCTGTGGGCCGATCAGCTATCACCCCGTGAGATTGATCAGTTGCTGGATGAATACCTAAATACGGTGGGTGAAAAATTGTTTATGGTCCGTGTTCAGGCGGATCGTAAACCGAATACCCCTGACCGAACACCCCGTGAAACGTTTCTTTGGGAGATGGTGCAACGCAATTGGATTGCTTCGTATGAGCTTGAGTTGAGCTGGATTCGAGAGATGCGAGAGGCGCTTCATCAATTTGATAGGGAATTTTCCAAGCGGGAAGCTTCTAATTAGGCGTTATTTTGTACTGAATCGGTTTGAAGATTGATTTATCAAACGCGCTTATATTACTGGGGCCGAGGGCTGAAAGCTGGCTTTGTACCTCTTGAGCGTTTTCTCTCAACTGGGCAACGTTGACGCCTCGGCACCACTCAGGCAGTGGATCGAGCCATTGTCGCACGCGCATAAGCATTTTAATCGCGCCACGATAGTTGCCTCGTTCAATTTGAAAATAAGCAATCCCGACTTGCAAAATGCCGCGGTAAAGGTTTCGGCCGGGGGAATCATCGAGATTCCACGCCTCTTCAAGGGCATCATGACAGTTGTAGAATTCTCCCTGGTTGAATAACGTAATCCCTTCTAATGCCAGCTCTGATAGAGGGTCATCGCACGTTGATTTTAGGCTATCGTAGTTTGGGATACGGGCGTAGTTTTTGATCAGAGTGGCTTTGGTTTGCTCAAATTCATCTTTATTAGCACTGTAATTTGCTCCAACACGCTGAGCCTCATTTAGCGACTCATCGATGTGGCTCACACCCAATATGGGAAAGCGGTGCGTTGCGGGTGAGGATTTCAGAGCGGGAATCCATCTTTGCCAAGGCACGGCCGTATTATCTAAATCAAAAATCAATAAAACGGGCTGCTCTGTTGTTATTAACTCAAAAAGCTTACCGGTTTGACCAGATAACGTTTCGCCTAATGTTTCCTGTTGTGACACAAGTCGGATTGGGCCAACGGCCGTTTCATCCGCAACGTTGATGAGGGTTAGGTTTTGGGAAACGGCCGTTTCCTTAATACGGCTAACCGCTTCTTCATTGCTAAAAAACGTGATAAGGCGGGGTGACTTAGACATGCAAAAATTTTAACAAATTTCTGTCCTTTTGTTAGATATTATTTTCAAAAATCAGGACACCGCTAAGTGGGGCAATATCAAGCGTTTGAGGGTTACTAAGTGCATTCGCTGAATTTGTACTGCAAGCGATTGAGGGATGTTTGCAGTCTAGCGGAACTTCTCGGTTTTCTGAACCCAAATTAAATACGATCGTTGCTGATTGAGCCTCACCCGTTAGCTGGTAGGCCCAAATCTGATTGACAGCATCAGCCCTTCTTGATGCCCACTCGCCACGTCGCAGAATGTTATTTTGCAGTCTCAAGGCAATAAGCGTTTTGGTAAAGCCGTAAATGTCACTGTCCCATTCTGCTTTATCCCAGATCATATTGCCGCGTATGACATGATCGCCCCCAAACCCACCATCATCTTTGCCACCGTCTTGCGACATGCCTATTTCGGTACCGTAATAGATAACGGGTGTGTGCGGCAGGGTGAACAAGCAAAGCAGGGCCATTTTAAGTCGGTCTTTGTCTTGTTTAGCAATATAGAGAAAGCGGTCCATATCGTGATTGTCGATAAACGTGACTCGGCTCGGGCCGTCGCTCATATATTTTGTATAGGCGCTAATAATGCCGTTAAGCTCGGCAACAGTCCACTCTCCCAGACCAAAACTCATGCGGAGTGCTTGGGCGACAGGAAAATCTAAGATACCTTGTAAACGGCCGTTGTATCGCTTAAGCGCGTTTGGTGTGTCGGTTGCTTCCCCAAAGAGTGCTACATCTGGTTTTGCTTCTTCAAGCGCTTTGCTGTAAACAGCCCAGAAATCCATGCCGTGCCCAATAGCGTGATCAAGGCGTAGCCCATCAAAGCCCACTTCGCATAACCAATAAAGCGAGCTGTCTATCAAATACTGTCTGGCGCCATCATCATTGCTATTAAACGAAACAAGCATGGGCACCACACCGAGAAAGCAGCGATATTTATCAGGCCACTCTTCAAACACAAACCAAGATGAGGTTGGGGCATTTTGGTCGGCCTGGGCCGCTTTAAATTGGGGCATGTGCCATGATGCATGGGCCGGTACAAAATCCAAAATGAGCCTGATGCCTCGCTGATGCGCTTCTTGTACGAGCGTTTTTATGAGCGATTCGCTGCCTAAATCAGGATCGATGCCAAAGAAATCTCGTTGATCGTAACGATGGTAGGTGTCTGCAGGTCCAACTGGACTCAGCCAAATACAATTTATGCCTAAATTTCCTAGATAGGGCAGGCTGTCAATCACGCCTTGAATGGTTCCCCCATGCTTGTGATTGGGCTCATCGTGAGCCGTGAGTTGACCGCTATTGCCGCGAAAGCGATCGAGGAAAATCTGATAAATAATAGCGTCATCCATCCAGTCGGGTAAATTTTGGGGTGATTTCCGAACGCGATAGGCAAATGTAGTTAGACCCTCTTCAGCGTAGTGAAACCAAAACCCTGTACCGTCGTGGGCGGTGTATGTTGGGGTTAAACGGCCGTTTTCAAAGCCCACAATCTTATAGCGAACGAGGGTCTTTTCCTGCTGTGGTGGAATAAAGCCTTGCCACTCGTTGATATAGCTGGTGTTGCCCTGCCAAATCACCTGATGGTGAGGCATTGGCACCATCTGGCTTGACTCATTCGGCCAACTGCCATCCGTTGTATACCAAATTTCTGCTCTTGCAATCGGGAGCGCAGCACCGCTCGTTGCCACAATTGACACGCTATCTGAAGGTGTGGGTTGGAAAGGAGAAATTAGATTGTCGTGCCGAAACTGTATCGCTTTATAACTGTCCCGCTTTTGCACCAAGGGCATTGGCAAGCTTCCGGGAGCTGAGGCAATATTGGCGGCCATTTCGGAGGCGTGATTTTGTTCATTCATGGGCATATCTCATTTTTTGCAATAGGGTAACTAGCTGATTTTTTTCACCTTCTGAAAGCGCGCTAAATTTTTGGTGCAGGTATTGGGTATGAACGACCGTGGCCTGATTTCGTAATTGTTGGCCAGCTTCTGTCAGAAAAACAACCTGGGCACGACGGTCGATTGGATCGGGCCGACGCTCAGCCAACCCGTTTGATTCTAAATAGTCAACGGTGCGGGTCATTTTGCTGTTGTCGCTAAGCAGTCTGTCTTTGAGTTCACCCATTCGTACACCTGTCTTTTCAGACAGGATGCAAAGCGCGTCAAATTGGTGCACGGTTAAGTTAAACGGCCGTAATGCCTGATGATTGCCAAACTCTAATTGGACCAAGACCTCACGATAGAGGTGATAGATGTCACTGTTTTCCATAAATATATTTTCAAATGATAATATTTCAAATGATAATATATTTAATTT
>JBCCFD010000263.1:0-10737 GCA_039029915.1 Chloroflexota bacterium | reverse complement strand
GTAAACTTTGTAAAATTTCTTGAAATAAAATAGGTTAGAAATGAGAATCTTACTCAGTGAGAACCAGAAATTCAGCCGTTCATTTTCAAGATGCTTTTCGATTTTCACATAAAATGATTTCAATAAAAACTTTCCACCATATGAATGCAGTATACGATAAGTCAAAAGGAAAACGTGTTTAAGGAAGTTGTTTATCGAACAAGGCAATTTGCTGCTGATATCAATCCCTCTTTATTGTCTGATGTGGCAGTAAGAGAAATTAAGGCGCAATTGTCTGAAAAGGAAAGCAGACTCTACTTTAGATACAGTCTTAGCGATCAAGATCATGCGTATAAGGTGTATAAAATGCTACGTGAGGCAGGGCATGCCCATCCCCATTTACTGACGGCCGCTTTGCTCCATGATATCGGGAAGTCAAGATATACAATCACTGTATGGGATCGGGTTTGGCCGGTTCTTGTTAAAAAGATATTTCCTTCTTTGTACCATCAATGGGGGGAAGCAGAGGCAACTAGTTGGAAACGGCCGTTTGTTATCATCAAAAAACATCCAGATTGGGGGGCAGAAATGGCAACATCAGTTGGCTCCCACCCAACAGTAATCTCCCTTATTTGTCGACATCAAGATAAACTTAATCAAATTGAAACGGAAGAAGATCAGCTCCTTTCCTTATTACAGTGGGCTGATGATCAAAACTAGCTATGAAAACACAAACGATCACCATCATTGGATTAGATTTAATTGGCCTTTCAATGGGTATGGCTTTGAAAAAAGCCCCGTTTGAAGCAACTATTGTGGGGCACGATAGCGATAGAGATAAATTAAACGCTGCTAAATCCCTTCAGGCCATTGATATAGAAGAATGGAACCTTGTCACATCCATTATAAAAGCGGATATCATCATTCTGAATGTGCCGATAAGCGAAGTCGAGTTGACGCTGGAGGCAATGGGGGAGGATGTTCAAGCGCATACGCTTATTCTCGATCTGTCACCCCAGAAAGCATTACCGGCAAAGTGGGCCAAGAGCTATCTGAAGCGAGGCTATTATGTAGGTGCATTGCCTGTTTTTAGCGTTGGGGCGCTTCAAGACGGCCGTTCACCAGAAGAGGTTGCTCATCCTGATATCTTCCGTAACTCAGTTTTTTGTTTGATGCCAACGGCCGATGTTGATCCAGAGGCAGTCGAAACGGCCGTTAATGTTGGCTTACTCGTTGGGGCGCTTCCTTTCTTTATTGATCCTGTCGAGTACGATAGCTTGATGCAGGGTGTGCAATTTATTCCTGGGCTGCTTTCAGCTGCGCTGTTTGGGGCGGTTAAAGAGTCAGCCGGCTGGCGAGATATACTCCGTTACGCTGCTCGACCCTTTGCCATGGCGACCCAACCCCTCAACCGGGCTACCGAGTCAGCTCTATTGGCAACTCAAGATAAATCGGCTACACTCCGCTGGTTAGATGCAGTAATCAAAGAGCTAGTGCAAATTCGACAATTTGTGGCCAAAGGGGATGGAGATTTGCTTCAATCTATCCTTGCAGAACGAAATTTAGAACGTGAAAAGTGGCTCAAATCCCGAGAAAAAAACGCCTGGGCAGAGGAATCTAAAATTAAAACGGTGCCTGTGCCCGGCATGGCTGATCAAATAATGGGAGATTATTTAGCTCAGCGGTTTAAACAGTCTGAAGAGGAAAAGTAAAGTATGGCGAAACGGCCGTTACGCGTTTTAATGATTGCCCCCACCTCCTTCTTTAGTGAGTATGGTGGGCATATCCGAATATATGAAGAGACGCGTGCCTTACAGGAGCTAGGACACGAGGTCACTATCGTTACCTATTATATGGGTAACGATATTCCAGGCTTCGATATTCGTCGCACCCGTCCCCTTCCTTACCGGGCCGATTATGAAGTTGGTTCATCTCGCCACAAGATTGCGTTTGATATCTATTTAGCCGTCCAATCCCTAATTGAAGGACTCAAAGTGAAACCGGATATTATCCACGGGCATATGCATGAAGGCGCGCTAATTGGCGGCGTTCTTGCCAAAATTTTGCGAGTGCCTATGGTTTTTGATTTTCAGGGCAGTTTGACGTCTGAAATGGTTGACCATAATTTTTTGAACCCAAACGGCCGTATTTTTCCTTGGGTTTTTCGGCTTGAAAAATGGATTAGTCGTCAACTCTCCAACCGTATCCTAACGAGCTCAATTCAAGCAACGCAGCTTTTAGAAAACGATTTTGACGTTCCCAAAAAACAGATTGTGGCTTTGCCCGACTGTGCTGATCCTATTCGCTTTCACCCTGAGGTGTTGACTGACGAACAAAAGATTAGAATTAAAAATCGTTTGGGTATTCCTCAAGATAAGACGGTTATTACTTATTTAGGATTGCTGACTGATTATCAAGGGATTCCGCAGTTGATTGATACGGCCGTTTATCTTAAAGAAGCTAATGAGAATGTTCACTTCCTCGTTATGGGCTATCCCTCAGTCGTTCATTATAAAAATTTGGCCTATAAAAAAGGTATCTCAAAAATGATGACATTCACTGGGAAGATCCCCTATAAACAAGCCCCTCAATATCTTGCCCTAGGTGATATTTCAGTTGCTCCCAAAATTTCTAGCACAGAGGGGAGTGGCAAACTGCTTAACTATATGGCTATGGCTCACCCCATTGTTGCTTTTGATACCCCCGTACATCGTGAATATCTAGGAGACTTGGGCACCTATGCGCCAATCGGTGATGTAGAAGCCTTTGCTAAAGGCATTCAAAGCCACCTACCTTCTGAAACACGCCGACATATCTTAGGTCAACAGCTGCGCAAACGGGCGCAGCGCAATTATAGTTGGCATCAAGCTGGCCTCTGTATTGAGCAGGTCTACGAGAATTTGACAACCCCAGATACGGATGTTAAAATACACGTTCGCGTATAGCATTTGATGAACATTTATAGGGTTTAGGTATTCTTCACACAAAAAAACCCCAGAATTGATTAAGATAAAGGGGTGCGATTATAAAGTCGCACCCCTTATTTTTGGTAAATCGTTTGGAAAGGTCGAAAAAGTTGCTGCCAATTGTGTTGGGATTGGCATCCACAAACCAGCGATTTTCCCCTTTATTGAGAGTCTGTCTGCAACATATATAGGGAGCAAGGTATTTAAATGGAACGAACCCCGGTAAAAAATTATGCTCACATGACGAATCCGATGGCGTTGCCCACCTTAATTGATGTGCAACTAAATTCCTTTGAAAGTTTCAGGGATGAGAGCCTATCAGAGCTGTTTCATGAAGTGTCTCCAATTGAAAGTTTTAATGGCGATCTTCGCCTATATTTTCCATGCGACTTGCCGGAAGTTGATGGATTTGACCTGAAATATTGGTTTGGGGAAGCCAAATATTCAGTTGACGAATGTGTAGAGCGTGACATGAGCTATGCAGCACCACTCTATGTCAAAGCGATGCTTTACAGCACAGATTTAGACCAACCAATCGTCCAAGATATTTTCATGGGTGATTTTCCCCTTATGACGCCTGCTGGGACCTTCATTATTAATGGTACAGAACGCGTTGTCGTTAGTCAGTTAATTCGTTCTCCTGGTGCTTACTTTGAAGTACAGGAAGAACGCGCCACCGGTCGTCCGCTTGCGATGGGGAAATTGATCCCTGACCGCGGTGCCTGGATGGAGTTTGAAACCCGCAAAACAGACTATATTACTGTTAAATTTAACCGTAAGCGTACGGTTCCTATTACACTCTTCTTGCGCGCTATGGCTGCCGTTCCTGATGGGCTAAGCAATCCGCTCATGACCGATGGATCAGATGAAGAGATTTTAGCACTATTCGAGGATGTTGATACGAATGGTGAACATCTTTATATTCAAGGTTCAATTGAACAAGAACCAGCTTGGGACCCCGATAAACCGGTGGCAGAACAAGCCTTGATCGAGTTTTATAAGCGGATGCGCCCTGGTGATCCGCCAACGCTTGATAACGCGACCCAATATTTACACGAACAACTGTATGATAATCGTCGCTACGATTTGGCTCGTGTGGGTCGTTACAAATTAAATAAACGACTGAACTTGCAAGATATTGTGCCTTTGCCACACCGCACAATTACTCAGCAAGATATTGTGCGCCTCGTTAAGCGAATGATTCTTATCAACAATGGTCTTGAAGGTCCAGATGATATCGATCATTTGGGTAATCGCCGTGTGAAAACGGTTGGGGAACTGCTTCAAGCTAAACTGCGCGTAGGTTTGCGCCGTATGGAACGCGTTGTTCGCGAACGCATGTCTATTCGCGATAGTGAAACAATCACGCCCGTTTCATTGATTAACATTCGTCCTGTCGTGGCGGCCGTTCGTGAATTCTTCGGTAGCTCGCAGCTAAGCCAGTTTATGGAACAAGCCAATCCACTGGCGGAATTGACGCATAAGCGAACATTGTCAGCGTTAGGCCCCGGCGGTCTCCGTCGTGAACGAGCTGGGTTTGAGGTTCGAGATGTGCACCATAGCCATTACGGCCGTATTTGCCCTATCGAGACGCCTGAAGGTCCAAACATTGGTTTGATTGGTCGTTTAGCCGCATACGGCCGTGTGAACAAATACGGTTTTATTGAAACTCCATACCGTCGCGTTCAAAACACCATTCCCGGTGGCTCGGAAGAGCTGATTGGGCATGACGCCTTCAATAATGTAGTTGATCCTGAAACGGGCGAAATTATTGTGCCCCAAGGCGAAACCATTACCGAAGAAATCGCTGCTGCAATCAAGAAAGCCGGAATTGAAGAAGTCAACGTCAAACCATTTGTTACTGAAGAAGTCACCTTCATGTCTGCAGATGAGGAAGATCATTACACCATTGCTCAAGCAAACGCCCGTCTTGATGAACGAGGCCAGTTCATGGACCGTCGTGTTTCTTCACGGCGTGATCAGCAGTTCCGCTTCACCTCGGTACAGCGAATTGATTTCATTGACGTTGCTCCTCGACAAATTGTAGGGATATCTGCAGCGCTTATCCCGTTCCTCGACCATGATGATGCGAACCGCGCGCTGATGGGTTCAAACATGCAGCGTCAAGCAGTGCCACTCTTGATTCCAGATGCCCCGGTTGTTAGTACAGGGATGGAACAATTGGCTGCCCGTAACTCCGGTCAGATTGTGATGGCTCGCGAAGGTGGTGAGGTTGTTAGTGTAACCGGTAACCAAATCGTGACGATTGGCGAGAACGGTCCAACAACTTACACTTTAAGAAAATACAACCGCTCAAACCAAAGCACCTGTAT
This sequence comes from Chloroflexota bacterium, assembly GCA_039029915.1. Taxonomy (GTDB): domain Bacteria; phylum Chloroflexota; class Anaerolineae; order Promineifilales; family Promineifilaceae; genus QQUD01. Next base: position 5,459 of record JBCCFD010000263.1, on the reverse strand, counting down.
TGACCAGCGCCCGGTTGTGGTAAAAGGTCAACGGGTAGAAATTGGTGACGTTTTAGCAGATAGCTCCTCAACAGATCATGGTGAGCTTGCTCTAGGTCAAGATATTCTCGTTGCTTACCTTTCATGGGAAGGTGGTAATTACGAAGATGCGATTTTGGTCAGCGAGCGCTTAGTGCGCAACGATAAATTTACTTCAATTCACATTGAAAAACATGAAATTGAAGCGCGTGACACCAAATTAGGCCCTGAAGAAATTACTTATGACATTCCAAATGTCAGTGAAGACGCTCTTAAAGATTTGGATGAGCGCGGCATTATCCGCGTTGGTGCGGATGTTAATGCCAACGATATCTTGGTTGGTAAAATTACACCGAAGGGTGAAAAAGAACTTAGCCCTGAAGAAAAACTTCTTCGCGCTATCTTTGGTGATAAAGCTCGTGAAGTAAAAGATTCAAGCCTCCGGTTGCCTCATGGTGCTCGCGGGAAGGTTGTTGATGTGCACGTCTTTGACCGCCAACACGATCGTGATTTGCCAGCAGGCGTTGAAACGATGGTTCGCGTTAGTGTGGCCCAACGCCGTAAACTCTCCGAAGGGGATAAGATGGCTGGGCGTCACGGTAACAAGGGTGTTATCTCAAAAATCGTTCCAATTGAAGATATGCCATATCTCGATGACGGAACGCCGATTGATATCATCTTGAGCCCTCTGGGTGTGCCGGGTCGTATGAATATCGGTCAGGTTCTTGAAGCCCATCTTGGTTGGGCAGCAATTCGGTTAGGTTTTCGTGCAGTTACTCCTGTGTTTGATGGGGCCAACGAAACTGAAATTCGGGCAGAATTAGCTCGCGCATGGCTAACTGAGCGTGCTTTAACCATCGTGTCTGATTGGGCGTGGGATTGGCTTACTGAATTGGAATACGATCTTGAATCATTCCAGAGTGAAAAAGAGGCTCGTCAACTGTTTATCGATAGCTGGCTTGGTGAAATGGGCTACGATATCGAACGCCTGCGTACGGATAGTACCTATGCCAATCAATCAGCCACGATTGAATGGCTACGCAGTCGCGATTGGGAACCTGAAAAAATGTTCCCAGCTGAGGATGGAATCCGGAAGCAAGATTGGGTGCCTTTTAACGAGCTAACCATTGAATGCTGTATCCGTGAATGGTATGCGGCGATGCTTGAGCGATACGGTGATGAGCTTCCAGAAGCTGTTCATGTTGATCCGCGTAAACAAGATTTGGCTGAACTCGAGCTATTAACCAATCAAATCACCACAACAACTCACATTCCTTTGCCAATTTTAGGTAAAGAGCGATTGATTGATGGGAAGACTGGACGGCCGTTTGACCAACCAGTTACTGTGGGGATTGCGCACATGTTGAAATTGGCTCACTTGGTTGAAGATAAAGTGCATGCTCGTTCAACGGGTCCATACTCTTTGGTTACACAGCAGCCTTTGGGTGGTAAAGCTCAGTTTGGTGGGCAGCGTTTTGGTGAGATGGAAGTGTGGGCGCTTGAAGCGTATGGCGCAGCCTACACTCTACAAGAAATGTTAACTGTAAAATCTGATGATGTGCAAGGCCGCGTAAAAACGTACGAAGCCATCGTTAAGAATGAACCAATTGAAGAGCCGGGCGTGCCCGCATCGTTCCGTGTACTTGTAAAAGAACTTCAAAGCCTTGGGCTTGCCGTTGAAGCTGTTACAGATTCTGGTGAGGTCCTTAAGTTTGGCAAGGAAGATGATAAAAAGAACCGTAAATATGCGGGCACTGGTCTAGTAGACCTCGCTCGCAATAAGCGATAGTTTATTGCCTTAAATAAGCAAGAAATTAGGGATTGACAAAAGGGCTTCTTGTGATAGAATCCCCCTTCGTATGTCTACCTAAAGGTAACTAAACATCGTAGTTACTAATTGAATATAAATAAAACGATATGGAGGCCATCGGGTCGTGCAGATCTGGTGGCCTCCATTCGTCGCGTAAAAGAGAGAGTGATCTTTCTTTTGAATAGCGCGAAATCTGGAAGTTGAAGTAAGCCGCAAGATAGGTTGTGAATAACCCCAAAAATGAGCGGCTCGCTTCTGAGAAGCAAACGGCCGTTTAAACTATTGTGCTCCGCTTCTCTGACAAACTACAAATCTAATCATTAAAAAATTGAAGAGAATTGTCCGCCTAGGTTAATTGCCTCCTAAACGAGCGCATTAACACTTATGAAGGAGATGGTAAATTGCCAACTATAAACCAACTCGTACGTAAAGGGCGCCGTGCTAAATCAAAGAAAAGCACTGCACCAGCTCTACAGTATACATTTAACTCATTCAAACAGCGCCGAACGCGCCAGCCTAAAGGTGCGCCACAAAAACGGGGTGTTTGTACACAAGTAAAAACAATGACGCCGAAAAAACCGAACTCAGCACTTCGTAAAGTAGCCCGTGTTCGCTTAACAAACAACATGGAAGTGACCGCCTATATTCCAGGTGAAGGCCACTCGCTGCAAGATCACTCGGTTGTCTTGATTCGCGGTGGACGTGTAAAAGATTTACCTGGTGTTCGCTACCACATCGTTCGCGGTACGCTCGATGCTGGTGGTGTTGATAACCGGAAGCAGGGCCGTTCAAAATACGGTACCAAGCGTCCGAAGTAGGAGTTTGAATTATGCCTAGACGATATCGCCCAGAAAAACGACAGGTTATTCCTGATATGAAATACGGAAACCTTAACGTTTCCATGTTTGTGAATCGATTGATGAGAGACGGTAAAAAGAGCACCGCTTTAAAAGTTCTCTACAAAAGTTTTGATTTAATCGAAGAGCGGGCCAAAAAACCACCGATTGAGGTGTTTGAGCAGGCTCTGCAAAATGCAACTCCTCAAATCGAGGTGCGTCCTCGTCGTGTGGGTGGGTCTACTTATCAAGTCCCTACCCCAGTGGATGCTAGTCGGAAAATCTCTTTGTCTATGCGGTGGTTGTTGGCAGCTGCCCGTAGTCGAGGTGGTCGCTCAATGGCAGAGAAGTTGGCTAGTGAATTTATGGATGCCGCAAATAATCAAGGCGCGGCTGTGAAGCGTAAGGATGATGTGCATCGCATGGCGGATGCGAACCGTGCATTCTCCCACTTCAGATTTTAAGGAGCTGGTTTTTACCAGAATAGATTAACTCATGAGTCGTTACCCATTAGAACGTGTTCGCAATATCGGCATCATTGCCCACATTGATGCTGGTAAAACAACAACCACTGAACGCATTCTCTATTACACAGGTGTCATTCGCCGTATTGGTGAAGTACATGATGGTGCTGCTACGATGGACCATATGGTTCAAGAACAAGAGCGTGGTATTACCATTACGTCTGCTGCGACAACTACCTATTGGCTAGATCATCAAGTTAACATTATCGACACGCCAGGCCATATCGATTTCACAGCTGAAGTTCAACGCAGTCTGCGTGTACTAGATGGTGGTGTTGTTGTATTTGACGCTGTTGCTGGGGTAGAACCTCAATCAGAAACTGTTTGGCGTCAGGCAGACGATTATAGTGTGCCGCGTATTTGCTTCGTTAATAAGATGGATCGCGTTGGCGCGGATTTTGTTCGCGTTGTTGGCATGATTCGCGACCGTTTGGGCGCAAACCCTATCGCGGTACAAATCCCGATTGGGGCAGAATCTGACTACGAAGGGGCAATTGACCTTCTAAATATGAAAGCACTGTACTGGAAAACTGATGATTTGGGTGCGGAAGCAACCGTCACTGATATTCCAGATAATTTAATGGATGCAGCTCAAGAAGCGCGAGACATCATCATAGAACGTATCATCGAGTTGGATGACGAATTGATGGAACGTTACTTGATGGAAGAAGAAATCGCTGTCGAGGAACTGATGGCTGCACTGCGCAAAGGGACGATTGAAAATCAATGTACCCCAGTATTATGTGGTACTGCCCTTCGTAATAAAGGGGTTCAGCCCGTTTTAGACGCCATTATCCATTATTTACCATCACCCTTGGATATTCCAGCAGTTAAAGCAACCATTCCAGGGACGGATGAAGTCGTTGAACGTGCAGCTGATGACGAAGAACCGCTGTCTGCCCTCGTGTTTAAGATTGTAACTGATCCTTATGTTGGTAAGCTAGCGTATTTCCGAGTTTACTCTGGTGTTTTAAAAACCGGCGACTCAGTGACCAATACTACAAAGGGACGCAAGGAAAGAATCGGCCGTATTTTAAGAATGCATGCCGATCACCGTGAAGATCTTACCGAGGTTCGAGCGGGTGATATTGCAGCGACACTGGGTCTGAAAACCACTTTTACCGGTGAAACCCTAGCTGATGCTAAAAAACCCGTTTTGCTTGAATCGATTGAATTTCCAGAACCGGTAATCTCAATCGCCATTGAGCCAAAAACGAATAAAGACCAAGAAAAGATGGGTCTTGCTTTGAAAGCATTATCTGAAGAAGATCCAACTTTCCAAGTAAGATCGGACGAACAAACAAGCCAAACCGTTATTTATGGAATGGGTGAGCTACACCTTGATGTTTTAGTTGACCGCATGAAGCGAGAATTCAAAGTTGAAGCTAACGTGGGGCAGCCCCGCGTTGCTTATCGTGAAACAATTACTAAAACAGTCGAAAAAGCAGAGGGTCGCTTTGTGCGCCAATCGGGCGGTCGTGGTCAATTTGGACACGTCGTTCTTAAGCTTGAACCCCTGGAACCAGGTGGTGGCTTTGTCTTTGAGAATAAGATCGCGGGTGGTTCTATTCCAAAAGAATATGTTAAACCGACTGAGCAAGGGATCAAAGAATCATTAGATAGCGGGACTTTGGCTGGATATCCAATTGTAGATGTCAAAGTGACGCTTTATGATGGCTCGTTCCACGAAGTGGACTCTTCCGAAATGGCTTTCAAAATTGCCGGTTCAATGGGGATGAAAGAAGGTGTTCGCATGGGTAAACCCATCTTGTTGGAACCCGTGATGCTTCTTGAAATTGTGACCCCCGATGAATATACCGGTGATGTCATTGGTAACCTCTCATCACGTCGAGGCATGATTGATGGCATGGAAATGCGAGCTGATGGCTTGCAATCTATCAAGGCAAAAGTGCCCTTAGCAGAGATGTTTGGCTATGCCACTCGTTTACGTTCGATGACGCAAGGACGCGGCACGTTTACGATGGAATTTGGACATTACGCTCCTGTGAGCGAAGAAATTGCAAAATCTGTAACCCAGTCAGGTAAATAAGATATTTAGAGGCTCATAAATAGCACGAAGGAAAGGGAATTATGGCCAAAGAAAAATTTGTACGCGAAAAACCACATGTAAATATCGGAACCATTGGTCACGTGGATCATGGTAAAACCTCCTTGACAGCAGCAATTACAAAATCTCTGTCATTGAAAGGCTGGGCCGATTTTTCAGCATTTGAAGAAATCGATAACGCACCTGAAGAAAAAGAGCGTGGT
>JBCCFD010000262.1:0-10742 GCA_039029915.1 Chloroflexota bacterium | reverse complement strand
ATAAAAGAAATTTTTGCAATGTCAAGCTCAGGGCAAAAAAAAACTCTGAGGTTTTCAAAAACCTCAGAGTTTTAGCAAACGATAAATGCGAACAGCTTCTAAAACTTACAAATATTACCTTGCCCATCAACCATAGGGAGCTTAGCTGATTTCCAAGCCTCCATTCCGCCCGTTACGTTATACAGGTGTTGGAAGCCATTCTGACGCATAATGCTGATGGCTGTGCTGGAACGTTTGCCAGTGGCACAAGTGACAGCGATTTTTTGGTCTGTGGTTAAGTTTAATGTGGGAAGCTGTGACGGTTGTTCCAGCTGTTGTACCATGTTGGTATAAGGTAGGAAGTGCGCTGTTTCAATGTGAAAATCATGCCATTCATCCTTAGACCGCACATCAATGACCTGTAGGCCATTGGTTGATAGCCGATTATGAAGCGTGTGGACGTCCATTTGCTGCACTGTGGCAACGAGCTGTCCGGCGTTGAGCCAGGCCGTGAATCCACCCTTCAAATAGCCGAGCACCTGTCTGTCCAAGGCCACAAAAGCCAATTTATAGATAGCCGCTTGGGCTTCTTCATCTTTTCCTGTGACCAGAATAATTTTGTTGTTGTCGGGAATCATCCAACCAACACGCTGTTCAAACTCCCCGCTGGCGATTTGAATGTTAATCGCTCCGGGAATGTGACCAGCGCCATACGATGCAGATGAGCGGGTATCAATGATGGAAACCCCTATTTGACGCTGCTCTTGAACGGTGTGGGCCGTTAGCGGTTCAGCTTTTGGGATGTGAGTGGTCAACGGCCGTTTCCCTTGATTCGTGGCTACAATATTGAGAATGTTAGCTGGCTTAAGCGGTTGTTCAGACTGCATATAGCCCGTAAAGCGCTCAATATCTTTAAACTGTAATGCATCATTGTAGCGTCGTTCGTATCCTACCGTAGTGACAACCTTGCCACTGGTGACGCGACCTCAGGTAGACCCAGCTAAATGGCCGGGATACACTTCAACATGATCGGGTAGGTTTAAAAATCGAGGAATTGATGTTTCAAAAAGGACGGGTGCGCCTTCCTCACCTCCATGGGCCAGATCGGGGCGGGCTACATCCCCGACCAGAACAAAATCGGCCGTTAAGATGCACCATGGTTCATCTCCTCGTGGATAGTCATAAACCAAGAGGTTAATTTGTTCAGGGCGGTGACCGGGCACATGCAGCACCTCAAGGCCAACACCACCCATTTTGATGAGGTCACCCTGTTTGATGCGGGTGGCTTCATAGCTGATTTCGGTTAGCTCTGGCACCATAAGCTCAGCCCCTGTTTCTTCAGCTAGCCAGCGGGCTCCTGACACGTGGTCGGCATGGCTGTGAGAGTCAATGACATACCGAATCTTTGATTTTTTCTTTTTAGCCATTTTGAGATACGGCCGTATATCCCAAACGGGGTCAAACACGGCGCACTCACCTGTACGCTGACAGCCAATCATATACGCTGCACAGCCGGTTTCTTCGCGAATAATTGTTTCAAACCACATTAATATCTCCTCAGGCAGTGAAATTAAAAAAATCCCGACAAACCGTATGATTTATCAGGATTTTTTAGGGGAAAGCCATTTCTGAACACCTAAACAACAACACAAACAACAGCAGGCAACATTTTTTGACGCTGCTGAATCATGACAGCTTGCGGCGCTCAATTTTTGGTTTAGTAGGGAGTCTGTTATCAAATTTAGGTTCATGATAAAACTAGTGAACGGCTATGTGGAGAACAAAAAGGTTCTTGGAATAAATTCGCCAACTTATTGGCGGATAGCCACTCAAGCTAAGGCTACCACACGACTAGAAAGATGATCAAGGGTAGAAAAGGTCGGATGTGTTAGCGAAAATCAAAAATTCAACTTTTCTTTTTCAAGACCCTTTTTGGTTTTCACCTATTTAATGAGATTTACAAAATAAGGAGTAGCGTATTGAATGCTTTAGGCAAAAAGGGAGAAGGATATGTCGTCATTCAATTTATATTGTTTGTCCTCATTTTTCTGGCTCCTAATCGTTTATCTTTTGGTGAAAATTGGGGTTCTCCTTTTTCAATGATTGGTTTATTTGTTGGCGTTGTCCTGATGATTGCTGGTGGACTTTTGGCTGTGGCTGGGGTGTTTAATTTGGGAACAAACTTAACGGCCGTTCCCCGCCCCAAAGAAAATAGCCAGCTTGTGCAGGCTGGGGCATATGGTTTAGTGCGTCATCCTATTTATTCTGGCATCATTTTAGGTGCTCTCGGGTGGGGTTGTTTAAACAGTAGTCTTGTGACTATCGGACTGGCGTTTGGACTACTTCTATTTTTTGATATTAAATCGCGTCAAGAGGAAGTTTGGCTGTCTGAAAAATTCCCAGAGTACGTTGACTATCAAAGGCGCGTCAAAAAATTACTTCCTTTTATTTATTAACGGTTTGGCAGACAGATCCTCCGATATTTGAAGTTTGCCAAACATTAGGCTTCATCTCCATTTTCTGGACGAACCACCAGAACCCAATTTTATGTTATTTAGTCCGCTTGCTGTGCAGATGAGACAGGTTGATATTTGCTATGAGAGGTGGTAGGCTTCCTGTGTGAGAACGAAGCGAAAGTACGAAGCCAATATTCTGATTCCACCGGAGTCGGTGCAGGTACAGTCAGCCGAATGGCAGGCCCAGCACTCCCCTGTGGTATTAGAACCCAAGAAAATTGGGAAATACGTGGCGTTAATTGAGGCCTTAGCGGAACAACGGCCGTTAACCGGCAAAAAGTTCCAGCTCACCATGCGCGAATACGCTCGTCAAGGGTTACCTTGGATGTCCAAGAGCGACGTGATCTCAGTTTACGATCAGCTTTGTCGGGATGGGATCATGAAAAGCGATCCCGAAATTCGCATTCACCTCCAAAAGAAACCAACCCGCAGTCAAGCCGGGGTGACGGTTGTGACCGTTCTCACTAAGCCATATCCTTGCCCAGGTAAATGCATTTTTTGCCCCACTGACGTACGCATGCCGAAAAGCTATCTGCACGACGAACCTGGCGCGCAGCGAGCTGAGCGGCATGGCTTTGATCCCTTCGCCCAGACAGACAGTCGTTTAACCGCTCTTGAGCAGATTGGCCACCCCACTGACAAAATTGAGCTACTTATTTTGGGTGGTACCTGGTCAAGCTACACGCGAAAATATCAAGAATGGTTTGTCAAACGCTGTTTTGACGCTATGAATGGGGAAGCGTCAGAGACGCTTGAGGAAGCTCAGCGCAAAAATGCGGCTGGTGTACGCCGTAATGTTGGCCTGGTTGTTGAAACACGTCAAGACAACATTGATGAGAATGAATTGCGCTGGATGCGCTATTTGGGCGTCACAAAAGTTCAGGTTGGGATTCAAAGCCTCAACGAGCATATCTTGGCAATCAATAAGCGGGGTCACGATGTGCAAAGCACCCGCGATGCGTTCAAGCTGCTCCGACTCGGCGGTTTTAAAATCCACGGCCACTGGATGGCCAACCTGCTAGGGGCGACTGTTGAGAGTGATATTGAGGATTACGGCCGTATTTGGGCCGACAAATCAATTCGTCCCGATGAACTTAAGCTCTATCCCTGCATGCTCGTTGAAAACGCCGAACTGTACGATTACTACCTGCGCGGTGAATACCAACCTTACACCGAAGAAGAAGTTCTTGAGGTGCTGGTGCAAACCATGCCCATAACGCCTCGCTACGTGCGCCTCAATCGCGTGATTCGTGATTTCCCCACGACCAATGTGGTGGAAGGCAATAAAAAAGCCAATCTGCGCCAGATTGCCCAGCGCGAAATCAAGAAGCGAGGCCTCACGCTAGAAGATATTCGCTTCCGAGAGATTCGGCGGGACAAAGTTACCTGGGATGATTTAGAGTTGCGTATTGAAACGTACGAGACAGACGGCACGATTGAACATTTTATGAGCTACGAAACGGATGATAACCGTCTGGCGGGTTTCCTAAGGCTCTCTCTTTCCCCGATCAAAACAGGACTCATCCCCTTGAAGAGCTGGAAAATCACGCCATGATTCGTGAAGTACACGTCTATGGTCCGGTTTTGAACCTTGGCGAGAGCAGTCAGGGAGAAGCCCAACACATGGGCGTGGGCAGCCGCCTCATTCACAAAGCGAAAGCGATGGCCAAAGAGGCTGGCTATACGGACATCGCCGTTATCAGCGCCATAGGCACCCGCGAATATTACGCCAAGCATCATGGCTTTGAGGTGGATGGGCTTTATATGACGGTGGCGTTGTAGTGTTTGATGCGTGGAATGTGAATAGTGAATAGTGGATAGTAGTCAGTTATCATTAATCAGCGGTTTAGCCATATATCACTTTTGAATAGCGCGGTGATAAATCACCCCGCAAAAGGTAAATGCGCCCTTTGGGCGAAGCTCCTAGCCCGTCGAAGGCTTCACCCATCGCCCTGCAAAACTAAATAATCCCCACTCTCCAATCCCCAATCCCCAAAATCAGCAGCCTAAGCCCGTCAAATGCACCATCCATCCTCCTGCAAAACTAGCTAATCCCCACTCTCTCAATCTCCTCACTAAGGCGGTGGGTAATCCCCGTCCCATTGGGACCTCTGTATACGGAATAACCCATCCCTCTGAACCTGCTGCAGTTTGGGAAGCTGCATAGTGTATAAGGTTGTGACGCGCACCTGCATCGGGGGCTGTTCGCGGGAGTTGATGTGCACTTTGTGCGTCAGGGAACTGCGCATAGGGAAGTCGTTTGACTGGTAGCGAAACAGTCGCCCGGGAGAAGCATACCCATCTGCTACATAAAAAATGGCGACATCATAAAATTGAGCTTCGGTGATATAACAATCGTAGGTGCTGATGCTGATCCCTTGGTGAATTGGTTTGAAGAGAATTTCACCACAGCGCTCTGAATCAATGACGGAGATGAGGTCTGGAAAGTTTTCGGGCTTGATGGCTTTAATCGTGCGTTGGTAAACGGCCGTTCCGCAGCCTACCATCAAAATTACCAAAACCAAACCAACTAGCCCTAGGCTAATTCTCTTCTCTCTACGCTTTTCTTTCATCTGCCTAAAGCTGATGCGCCACCTTGGCTATCTTTTCAACCGCTCTCTCTAAATCGGCCTGGGCAGTTGATATGGCGAACCGCAAATGGCCTTCACCACTTTGCCCAAAGGCGATGCCCGGTGTACCGGCAACCCCTGCCAGATCTAACAAAGCATCTGCTAGTTCGAGGCTGTTTTTGGTGGTGTTTGTAAATTTGGGGAACAGATAAAAAGCACCTTCAATCGAGCGGCAGGAGACCCCATCGATACTGTTCAACCCTGCCACCATAAAATCGCGGCGGGCCTGATATGCTTTTCTCATCTCTTCAACAGCATCTTGTGGCCCATTGAGCGCTTCGATGCAGGCGTGCATCGAAAACGTGGCGGCACTCGAGACTGATTGGCCGTTGAGTTTCTTTGCCAGCTTCATAACGGGTTCTGGGCCAACAAGCCAACCCAGTCGCCAGCCGGTCATGGCATACGATTTGGTAAGCCCATTCATCGTCAACGTCCGCTCAAACATGCCCGGCATACTGGCGAGAGTAATGTGTGAGCCACTATCAAAGATCAATTTCTCATAAATCTCATCTGAAATGACGTAGAGGTCTGCTTCTTGGGCGACCTCACAGATTGCCTTCGCTTCCTCTTGCGTCATCACGCGACCTGTCGGGTTGCACGGCGTGTTGACCATGATCGCTTTGGTCTTGGGTGTAACGGCCGTTCTTAATAAATCGGCCGTAATTCTAAAATTATCCTCACTGGGTAGGCTCACCGAGACGGGCGTGCCTCCCGTTAATGTAATCATACTGGGATAAGACACCCAATATGGTTCTAAAATAATGATTTCATCCCCCGGATTGGTAATGGCGGCGAGGGCCAAATATAGGGCCCATTTACCTCCCGGCGTCATGATAACATGCTGCATCGGCTCGATGTCGAGCTGGCTGTCGCGAGCATACTTTTGGGCAACGGCCGTGACCACTTCAGGAATACCCGACATGGGGGAAGGGTAGTGGGTTTGCCCGCCCAACAGCGCATCATACGCCGCCTGCACAATATTTGGTGGGGTATCAAAATCAGGGTCACCCCCCGCTAAGGCAATGACATCTTTTCCGGCCCGCTTCATGCCGTTGGCTTTGTCATTGACAGCCAAAGTCATTGAAGGAGCAATATTCATAATTGTGGTTGATAAGGATTTCATCTCTTCTCCAAAGTAATGTTCCGAATTGCCAAATCTTTTAGCGGTTCTTTTTTAATGGCTTGTTCTGCCATGCCTTAAAAACCTGCGACCGCGCTGATATGTTTCGTTTCCTCGAGGTTCCGAAGCTTTTATCTAACGAGGTTTTCAATTTAGAAACTTCGGAACACTTAATTTTTAAAACATTTTGTAAACAAACCAGTAAGAACCCTGTTTGCCAATTGTAGAACTCAATTTCTCTTTTGATTTTAGCGCACTCATCCATGACAACCACTCTAATTTTGGAAATAAAGGGGAAGGGATGGTTTTGGAGACGCTTAAGGGATGGTTGGTCAATAAGATGAACGCATCACATTCAAAAATAAATGAACTTTATAGGAGATATGACATGTTAAACCAACCCGTTAGAGAAAACGCATCAGTAGACGATCAAAAACCGCAAACAAAAGCAGATTGGCTTCAACTTATTCACAAGCTTGGACCAACTTTTGTGGAACGTGAAGTTGAGCATGATCAAAATGATAGCTTTGTGGCTCAAAATTATGAGGAATTAAAACGTTATGGTCTATTTTCAGTGCTAGTTCCTACTGATTTAGGTGGTGGTGGCTTAACCCATGCTGAAACTGCCGATCTGTTGCGCACAATGGCTTACTACAGCCCCTCAACTGCTCTCGCCAATTCAATGCATCAACATCTAGTCGCGGCCAACATATGGAAATACAAAAAGGGTCAAAATGTGGCAAAGATGTTGAAAAATGTTGTGGCCAATAATCCCGTTTTAATTAGCACTGGTGCCCGCGATTGGTTGGAATCTAATGGGACAATGGTCAAAACTGAGGGTGGCTATTTGCTTTCCGGATTTAAAGCGTTCGCCAGTCAATCGGCTGGGGGTGATGTGGCTGTAACCAGTGCCCCATTTGATGATCCTGAAGCCGGGCCACTGGTGCTTCACTTTCCTGTTCGCCTAGATGCGGAAGGGGTTTCGGTAATTGAAAATTGGCAAGCAATGGGGATGCGCGGAACAGGGTCTCACATGATTAAATTTGAAAATGTGTTTGTCCCTGAAGAAACCGTCGCTTTAAAACGGCCGTTTGGTAAATTTCACCCCGTCTGGAACGTCGTTTTAACCGTCGCAATGCCGCTGATTATGGCCGTTTATGTGGGTATCGCTGAAAAAGCGGTTGCCACGGCTATCGAACATTCAAAACGTAAAGACGGGTTGAAATCTTACATACCTGCGGCTGTGGCTGAGATGAATAACAGTTTAATTACAGCTAAAGTGCTGCATGAAGATATGCTTCGTCTGGCCAATGATTTTGACTTTGAGCCTAATAATGAACAAGCACATGAAATTTTGACACGTAAGACTGTTGTGGCGAATGCTTGTATCAGCACAGTGCAACAAGCAATGGATATCGTGGGTGGTCCAGGCTTTTTCCGTAGCTTTGGACTTGAGAAATTGCTTCGTGATGTGCAAGCCTCAAAATATCATCCTCTGATGGAAAAGGATCAACTTGAGTTTTCAGGTGAATATCTTTTAAGTGAACCGAAGTTTCTAAATTGAAAACCTTGTTAGCTAAAAGCTTTATAACCTTGAGGAAACGAAGCTTTTAGCTGGCGCTTTATTCAAAGGCGGTAAGAATTGTTTTTCTCGAACAAGGACTAAACAATTGAGTGACCCATCAATCCGTTGGTGGGTCATTTAACGTTACTCGGTTATTTCTGATGAGTCGTTTTCCCGATATTCATGGATATTGCGATAAAGGATGATGATGGCAATAATCATCATAACCATTGCTACCACGCCATTGGCTTGGTAACCAAACTGTTGCCACAGCCACGGCCCTAAAGTTGACCCAATGGCACGGCCGATACTGCCAAAGGCGGCATTGGATGCCATCACAATCGCTCGATAGCTTGGCACAAGCTCAGTCATTAGCGGAATCGCCCCTACCACTGTGATTTCAAACACTAAAAACATGATAAATAGCAAAACCAGTGCTGAGGTGATAGATAATCCAAATAGAGGCATGACAAGATAGGCAACGGCCGTTGCTGTGCCAGTAATGAGGATAACCTGTCGTTTCCCAAAGCGGTCAACAGCGAATCCCGCTGTAAATTCACCAATGATCTCAGCTACGCCGATGAGTGTGGTGGTAACGCCCAATGCGGCCAGGGATAAATTAAAGCTGACCTCCATCCAACTGCCATAAACGATAAAAAGCGTCTCGTTTGCCGCCATGACAAACATGACGTAAAAGGCAGCGGCTCGAATAACAGGATATTGGCGCCACACTTGCCCCATTTGGACCAAAGAAATGCGGCGACTTTCGGATGGGTTTGGGGGATCGATAACAATCCAAATAACAGCTGCGGCAACAATCGCCAAGATGCCTAGCCACAAAAATGGGGCGCGCCAGCCTTGAGTGGCAATTAGCCACCCCACAACAGGCCCGCCAATAAACAAACCCCCAGCCCACGAAAGCTCAGTAAATGAGATCGCTCGGCCTCGGAACTTATAGGGCACTGTGTCGCCAATATAGGATTGCATCGCTGGGTCAAATATGACTTTCCCCAATGAGCCAACAATTAGCACAAACCCTAAAACACCAAAAAATGGCGCATAAAAAATGAGGATTGAGCTTATGCCAAAAATGACGAGCCCTAAAATGAGGATAGGGCGACGGCCGTATCGCTCTGAAAGCGGTCCAAACAGCGGGCTGCTCATTCCGCTTATGTTTCGCAACGTGATCAAATTCGTCACGCTAGCAAGCGGAACGTTTAAACCTCGGGCGAGCGCAGGGGCAAAAGGGTACACCATACGCAAGCTGATATTGAGTATGAGCCGTGAAAGCATCAGTACAAAGAGCTGCAGGTAGATGGAAACGCGTGGAGAAGTGGGTTGAGTAGGTGTCATAGGGTTTAACTGTGTATTGCTGTAGTTGTTTATTAGTTAACGATGTTGTTGCTTGGTTAGTTTTTCCAGTGTTGGGTATTGATGCTTAAGTGAAACTTCGGAACCTTGAGGAAACAAAGTTTGTAACAGTCATTTTATTCAAAGCAGGAACTTTGTTTTACGTAATTGGAAAACTTAAATTGTAAATGGTAAATGGTGAATTGCGAATTATAAATGGATTTACCATATTCAAATCCCCAATCCCCAATCCCTAATCCCTAATCCCTAATCCCTAACAATGCTATCAAAACACAATGGTGATAAAATTCACCCATGGCAACTTCTAAACGGAGAAACCGAAAAAAGAAAGCGGCAACGGCCGTAAATATCACGATTATTCAAGTTTTAATCGCCTGCGTTGTGCCCATCATTGCTGGTATTTTGCTGCAAACGTTGGCCGCCGGTGAGTTTCGTCTTCAGCCGGGCAACAACGCCCCCATGATGGCGGGGATTGGTCTTGGCAGCTGGGTGCTTGGTTTGCGCTGGTTTGGTATTACCGGCCTCGGCTTGCGCGGAAGACGGCCGTTATTTTCCAGCATTGGCTTTGCTACACTGGGCTGGATTGTGCTGTTTGCCGTTCGCTTCTTTTTCATCAGTCTTGATCCTGGAGGCATGAATCCCAGCGGTGCCGGACGCATCTTTTTGTATATGCTGCTTTTTGAAGGATTTGCCATCCAGCTTTGGGCGTTTGGCCTTTTGTTTCGCGTTTTCACAGAATGGCGCGGTGGTTTACCCGCCGTATTTGGTAGCGGCGCCATGTTTGGCTTAGCTGCGTTTGCGCTTTTTCATGAAGGCGCACTCGGGTCTGATTTCTTTGCGCTGGTTTACTTTATCGCTTGGGGTGCCCTTTACGGCATTATCCGCTTGCGTACCGGAAGCATCTTAGGCAGCGTGTTGATTCAGGCTTTGCACAGCTTTACCGTCTGGGAAGTTTTGGCGGCCCCCAATCCGCTGCCGGCTGCGGACGTTGCTAATTTGCCGCAGCTTTTCATCGTGGCGGCTGTGGGTTATGCTATTATCATTTGGCGGCTGTGGCCAAAAGAGCTTGATGATTATCGCATCTAGGAGTAGCGTTTATGTCTGACATTCAAATTGTGCTTGACGAGCGAATTCGTAACGCAACGGCCGTATTGGCCGCCTCTAACTGGCCCGCTATCGAGCAAGAAATCAAACCTCACGCGGTTCATCCTCACACCAAGCAAACCCGTCAATTTGTTGAAGGGCAAAGCAATCATCCTGCCGTTGCGTTTGTAAATAGCGGATTAGCTGAGGAGCAAGCGGTCGATGCCTTGCTCACTGCCCTAGTTCTAGGTGAAGAACGAGCGACGCTTGATGCATTCGCGAGTCAATCAAAGTTAGCTTCTTTATGGGCAGCGCATGCACCTGTTTGGGATACGGCCGTGTGTGAGTGCCAAAAAATCTTTGAGAATTTCCCTTTTCCTACCAAGCTGGCTCAAATGGGTGGCAAAACGGATGCGATCCGGCTGATGCCTACCTTGACATACCCAATGCTTGAGCCTGCGGTTATTGCTTCAGCGGGT
>JBCCFD010000261.1:0-10761 GCA_039029915.1 Chloroflexota bacterium | reverse complement strand
GAAAAATAAAAAAGCAAAGTGAAACAATATGAAATTAGACGAAATTCATTGGAAAATTTTGTTTTTGGTGCAGAAAGATGCCCGCTTAAGCTATGCTGAGATTGGAAAGCGCATCGGGCTATCTGCCCCAGCCGTGGCGGAGCGGCTAAAAAAACTTGAGGAAGGTGGTATTATCAGAGGGTATCATGCTCAGGTTGATCCAGATTTTTTAGGTTTAACCTTTATGGGTATTGTAAATATCCAAAATACCAAGCGTGATTCTGCCAAAATCATTCAGTTGGCAAAAGAGATTCCTGAAGTTCTTTCCTGTGATGTTATAACAGGCTCAAATAATTACGTAATTCGTGTGGCAGCGACATCACGAGGCCACTTCAGCAGAGTGATCAATCAATTTTTAGAACACGGATTAACAACCTCATCCATTGTTCTGGATCGACCTGTGGTTTTCAAGCCGATTTCAATCGACACTTTGGGCAAGTCGCTGTAAAAGGCAAAAGGGCTAAATTTATCAATTTAGCCCTTCAAAAATTTAAGTTGTTCGACTTTATCGGTGTAGATTTAGAACTCTATTTTTCCTTCAAGCGTTGTGCCATCTGGAATAATGACCTGTTTGCTATTTGTGTTGACTAATTCAACGTCGCCAACGCAGGTAATGTTTTTGCCAAAGGCGATGTCACCGCTAATTTTTAGGCTTTTACACTGTTTGATTGAAGGAACGCCGTGCGGAAAACGGCCGTTAAAATCAGAAACCAGCTTGTAATAATCGCTATCCAATGAAACCTGTAATTTCTTGCCCGGTTCAGCTTGTACCAAACGGAAATCATCCGTTAACGCATATGCATCTGACCGCACCACGAGCAAGTCGTTGGTTGTTTTAACAGGGGCAAAGCGAGTTCGAGGAACCCGAACGGCTTGAGCGCCTTTGAAGACGCCAATGGCTGATCCCATTGCCGTTTCAATTTGAAAAACCGGCGTAGATTTCTTGTTTCTTGGATCAACTGTTTTGGCGTTGCGAATCATTGGTAAACCCAGCTTCGCCTCATTGGCGTCCATTACTTTCTTGAGTGACGGTAGATGCAACCAAAGGTTGTTGGTGTTGAAATATTTGTGTTTGTTGATGTCCTGAAAGCTGGCCATATCTTCATCTGGGCATTGCGCAGATTCACGTAAAATGAGCTGCCCATCCGCCTGCATGGCTAAGTGGCCCCCTTTCTTATCCATCAGTGTTCGGTCAGCCACTTCCATCATGAATGGAATCTGCTTATCAGCGAAGTAACCGAGGATCGACACATCAATTGCTGCCCCCAAATTGTCGACGTTTGAAACAAAAGCGTACTGGTACCCTTTGGCAAGCAGCGCGTCGAGCGTTTCGCTGGTAATAAGGGCGGTATAAATATCACCGTGTCCCGGTGGGCACCATTCTAGATTGGGGTTTTCATCCCAAATAGCTGGTTGAAAATCATCTTGCCGCACTTTAGGCTGTTTGTGTTGTAAAAAGCGAAGCGGGATATCTTTTGATTGAAGATGTTGATAGGGCGCGAGCTTATCAAGCGTATCTTGATCTGTGCTAAAACTATTCATCAAAACTAGTGGTAAATCTTTTGCTTCCACTTGTTTGGCAATGATATCTAAGAAGGTGATTTCTTCTTTGACAGGTAGAAGCGATTTGGCCTGCTGTAGACCCATGCTTGTGCCAAGCCCCCCATTGAGCTTAATAACGGCCGTTTGTGGTAAAACCGTTTCACCAACTTCAAAATACCGTTGGGAAAACGTTTCAGCATCTGGCAGTGAGTCAACAGCTTGGATATTTTTTTCAGGAATCAAGCCCGATTCCCCAGAAACTAATAGCTGATAGTAATGCTTGAAATTTTCAATAAATAATGTTGGAAGCCCCTCTGCTGTCATTCTCGTTACAAATTTTTCTACTGCGGGGCTGTTGGGTAAATTAATCATAGTACTCCTCAAAATAATGCAACCTTAAATCAAAAATTGATTGAAGACCTATGTTTGGATATACAGAAAATATCTTTCAAATCACCTAACTATTGGTGCAGGTGCACAGATATTCATCCCGCATTCCCTGAGGGGCCATTCATTGTCTATTATCCTTTACTCATTCTCTGTTTTGCTAGACGTTAATTTCTCAATTAGGTTTCGTGCATCTTTATCGAGGGGGTTTGCTTTAATGGCTTTGTTAAACCATTCAATCGCTAAATCTGTTTCCTTTCGATCGCGGTAGATCAAGCCGATATTGTAGGCGACATTAGGCGCGACGGGATTGATGTCGAGGGCTTTTTTGAAGGCATCAATGGCGTTTAATTGGTTGTCATCTTTGGCGAGAATTGGGTTGCCCAGATAAGCGGCCCCTAAGTTGACCCACACCATTGCGTTTTCTTCATCTTGCTCTTTTAACGGTTCAAGAATGGCAACGGCCTGTTTGAATTTCTTTTGCAGGATGTATGCCCCACTTAGGTTGATAGCGGCATCAACATGAGCAGGGTCAATTTTGTGAGCGCGTTCCAATAAAACCATTGCGCGACTGGCTTCGCCTCTTCGAAGGAGCTCGGTGCCTCGGCGAAAGTTAGGGGCAAATTTATCTTTGGGTGATTCTTTTTTTGTACTCATATTCCTAAAATTGTAATAACTGAGGCCAGCGTAAACGGACTAAAAAGGGATGAAAGAATAACGACCGTTGTTACTAGCTCGGGTTGTAAATCAAATTCGGTGGCCAAAACGATGGTCATCACGGCTGTTGGCGTGCTGGCTTCGATGATGGATGTGGAGCGTCCAAGCCCTTCAAGTCCAATCAGATTCGTGGTAAATACACCCACGAGCGGGCCTATAACGAGCCGTATAAAAACGGCTGGAATGGCGATTCGCAAAACGGCCGTTTCTCGTAGACTGCCTAACTGAATGCCTAGAACCAACAGCAGCACTGGAATGGCACCGCCTCCCGCTACCTCAATGCCGCGCATTAACGGTGCTGGCACAACAAAGCCAGTTGAATAGACAACAATCGCCAAAACGGCCGCATAAACAGGCGGTAGGCGGAGTAGACGCTTGGCGGCATCTCGCCAGCTAAGTTGCCCCATTGAAGCAAGCCATAAGCCAAAGGTGTAGGTGACGATGGTGCTGGTTGTAAAGTAGACGATGGCTCGGGATAAACCTTCCGGGCCGTATCTGAGATTGTTTAATGTTAGCCCATAGTTCCCCCCGTTCACGAACATAACAACGATGAGTAAGGCCACGACTTGAGGTCTTGATAAGCGCAGAGCAAAGGCGGCAATGAGACCAATTATGCCCATAAATGTGATGTTTAAAATGGCGAATAGGGCCAGCTGCCCGAGCTCGGTGCTGGGCAAATTGGAGTTTACTAATGACGAGAAAACTAAACAAGGGCTAAGCACGTATAAAACGGCCGTTGATAACGGCCGTTTATCGAGTCCTACAAAACGATGTAAACAATACCCAAAAAAGGCAACGACAAAAATTGGCAAAATGTTCTGGGTAAGGACGCTAATTATGCCGTTCAAAACAGTTACATCTCTTCGTCAAAATCCATGTCTAGAAAATTGAAATCACCGGTTGTCCACAGCATTTCTTCAAGGGCAAGTTCAACTGCTTCATGAACATCTTCCCGTGAATCATCCTGAAGAATTTCATTTAAAATTTCTTGAGACGTTTCACCACCAATTTGACCTAAGGCGTGAATAGCGGCTAGCTGAACGTCTAAATCATCATCTTCAGTCAAATCGGTTAAATCCGAGATGGCGTCGCTTTTGCCGATGCTACCGGCGGCGCGAGCAGCTTCGGCTCGCATTTGGTCATTTGGGTTATCCATTTCGTTGATAATTGTGGGAAGCCATTTTGGGTCAGCACTATTGCCCATTGCAAAAACAGCGCTCAGCTGCATGCCCAAATCTTCTTCTTCGTATGCTTCTTGAATAATTTTGGGTACGCGCTCGTGTGAGGCTGCGCCCAATGCTTCGACGGTGGCTCTCCGAACAGCAACGGCCGTTTCTTCACCATCATATTGTTCTAGCAGTGCATCGATAATGGGGGTCGCCAGCCGTTGAGAGATTTCACCCCATTCCGCCATCAGCACATAGTGCGTCAGAGAAGATGTTGCTGCTGCTTTCACATCGTCTGATATATCATTTTGCATCATCCGTATAAGCATGGGGATAAACCTTTTATCTGAACTATCCCAAATTCCATCTACCGCGGCTAAACGGACTTGGTCACTCTCATCCATCAAAGCCTCAGTGAAAATGGGTGAAAAATCAACAACAAAGTTGTCTTCACTAATGTCGGCTAAATGGCGTATGATGATGCGTCTTCTTTCCCCCTCGAGTGATGGCCATTTTGAAAAGAATGCATCCTGATCATTTTTCGGCATGTCCGATAGGCGGTACAGAAAGTGGACCGGTACAGGTTCATCATGGAGTATCCCTTGCAGAACGTCTGCAAATGGTTTTTCTTCTTTTGCTTCCATGTTTTAAATCCTTTTTCTCTTTCATAAAAAGAACGCCTAAGTGAGGGCTTAGACGTTCGAGCATTCTATTTTAACATTCAAATATCATAATTGTATATGAATGTGTTTGGGTAAACCGTTTATTGATGTGAAAACCAAAAAGTTTTTTGGAATTGAACCGCTGATATTTTGGTTTTCAACGAGTAATTTTTACACTGCCGACCCGTTTTAATTCAAATTGGACTTGACTTAAAATATAGGATTTACAATATCTTGTACGATCAGAAGCACCATAAGTCCCAACAATACGAGCATGCCCACAATGTGAACCATTCCTTCTCGCTCAGGCTCTACACGTCGACCGCGAATTGCTTCAATAAGCACAAACATAATGCGACCACCATCAAGGGCTGGGATTGGCAGGAGGTTGGTGAAGCCCAAGGCCACGCTAATAAAAGCGGCCATATTCAAAATGGGGAATAGGTCGCGTCGGCTAACAGATGTTTCGGCCGCCTCGCCGGCAATTTGGCTAATACCTACCACGCTTATAGGGCGAGCATCGCTAGGGGCAAGGTCACCATTTATGAGCATAACGGGCACTTGAACGGTTAAATAGACAATTTGCCACATCGATTCTGCAGAGGCCACGGCCGATTCTCCAATCGATCGCTCAATACGCGTTTCTGGTGCTAACTTTAAACCAACCCCGATTGGGCCATCAACCGTTGGGTCGAATTCACCCGGGCCACGGGGCACAACTTGAACCTCAACGATATCACCATCACGACCGAGAAGAATTGAGACAGGTTCTCCTACATTTTGGCGCATAATGTCACCAATCACGCCAGAGTTATCAGCTTTACGGCCGTTGACTTCTAAAATGACATCATCTGCCATAATGCCTGCTGTTAGCGAGGGTGAATCTGGTTTAACATCTGAAATAGCGATCGCTGGCGGACCAATCACATAAGCGACCCAAAAAATCAGGAAGGCGGAAATAAAGTTCATGCCGGCCCCAGAAAACAGTACAAAGAGGCGGGCCCGCTTTGAGGCAGCGGCGAGACCCCCTTCAATCGTCGGATCATCTTCACCTGCTGGGCGGACAAAGCCACCAAGCGGTATCCAGTTAAGTGAATAAATCGTACCGTTTCGTTCAGCTAATTTCATAGCCCGGGGAGGAAACCCAAGGCCAAATTCATCGACTTTGATATTAGAGAGGAGGGCGGCCCAAAAGTGGCCAAGTTCGTGGATCAAAATAATGGGCGCGAGGATAATAAAAAAACCGCCCAATGACAATAAAATATCAATCATAGTTTATATTTACCTTAAAGGACTCAATAGCAATAGCGTTGATTATAAAGGTTGGCCTGCCTGAAACACAACTAGCCAGTTAGTAATTTAACACGCCTCTCACGGAAAGACGGTAAATAAATTGCCTCATTTATTTCTAAATCTTCTTTTAGCTCTTACATTGTTTTCACAATTTCTATTCGCCTACGTGAAAATCAAGGAGTATCTTGAAATAAATGACTCAAAATGAGCATTTGTTTCCCTAAAACGGATTTTCATTTGGCTACTTTTTATTCAAGTTATGTGTTGAAAATACTTAGAACGGCCATAAGATGGGCAAAAAGATAACGGTTAGAAGCCAGATGAGTACGGTGAGCGGTAACCCAACTCGTGCGTAATCAAAAAAGCGATAACCACCTGGACCATAAACTAAAACACAGGCCTGGTGCCCGATAGGCGTCACAAATGAATTGGAAGCCGCGATAGCAACCCCCAGAACTAAAGGATGCGGATCGATGCCAAACGTAAAACTCGTCTGGATGGCAATGGGTGTGACGAGGGCTGCGACTGCTGCGTTTGACATAAACGCGGTTAATAGCGTTGTTAGTAAAAAGAAGCCGGTTAAAAGGCCCGTTGAGCCAAAAGTGCCCGCCGTATTGACAATGACTTCAGATAAAAATGTGGCCGTTCCCGTTTTTTCCATAGCGATTCCCATGGGGAGCATGCCCGCAATGAGAAAGACAGTTTTCCATTCAATTGATTTGTACGCTTCATCCATATTGAGGCAACCGGTAATCACGCTGAGGATCGCTCCTAAAACGGCCGCTACCGCAATATCTAAGATACCGGCCCCAACGAGGGTAATCATCGAAACAAAGATGATAAGGTTGATCGGCGCTTTATTGAGGCGTGGATTTAACGCATCGGGTGCCCGTAAAAGCAAAAAAGCGCTGTCGTCACGCAAGGCTTCGATATTTTCACGTCTTCCATGAATGAGGAGCGTATCACCTAGCCTAAGCGGGATTCGCTTTAGATGACCTTTAACCGGTGATTCTTCTCGCCAAATAGCCAATACTGAAGCCCCATAGCGCGTGCGAAAGTTGGATGTGGCCAG
Organism: Chloroflexota bacterium; assembly: GCA_039029915.1. Taxonomy (GTDB): domain Bacteria; phylum Chloroflexota; class Anaerolineae; order Promineifilales; family Promineifilaceae; genus QQUD01. The sequence goes on along the minus strand of JBCCFD010000261.1, from coordinate 3,883 downwards.
CGTTCGGCCTAAAAAGGGAGCTTTTTGACTAACCACGGCTTCAGCCACAATGGCATCGGATGAAGAGAGATCCTTGGCAGAGAGTTGAGGGTTGAACCTAAAGCGGAAGCCAATGTTATTACTGATGGCCTCGAGCTGGGCGTGCTCACCCTGAACAAACAAAATATCATCTTCAGTTAGGCGTATATTGGGACTAACGCCCATGAATAAACGGTCACCCCGCTTCACACCAATGACGGTGACATCATAAAGTTCGCCCATGCGAGAATCAGAGATTGTTTGATCAATTAAGGATGATCCCGGCAAAATTCGGACTTCTGTCAGCAGCTGGTTGAGCATGTACTCGTTTGATAGGTCGGCTGATTCTTCAGAGTGGGTGGTGTCGGTGTGCTCTGGGAGGAGATGTCGACCCACTAATATCATGTAAATGATGCTGCTGAACATGATGATTAGACCCATGGGGGCAAAATCAAACAGCTGAAAAGGCTCTAGCCCAGCTTCGAGTAGTTTTGTATTGGCTAGAATGTTGGGCGGCGTACCGATTAGGGTTGTGACACCACCTAGAAGCGATCCAAAGGCTAAGGGTATGAGGAGCTTAGAAACGGGAATGTCTGCTTTTTTGGCAAGGCTAATAACCACGGGCAGTAAAACGGCCGTTGCGCCAATATTATTCATAAATGCGGACATCACCCCGACCGTCAGCATGATGACGAGGATCAAACGCCGCTCGCTGTGTCCCCCAATACGTTCTAAATATCGACCAATGAATTCGGCAATCCCTGTGTAAGTTAAACTGGCGCTAACAATATAAATGGCCCAAACAGTGACGACGGCCGGATTCCCAAATTCAGCAAAAGCTTCCTGTGGCTCCAAGATGCCTGTCAAAATCAAGGCTAGCATCACCATGATTGAAACGACATCAACCCTTACCCATTCAGATGCAAATAAAATAATTGCCGCACCCAAAATGAATAAAATCAACCCAATTTCGAATGTCAAAGTGTGCCTCCGGTACATTAAAGAGAAAATTAGCAATATATCGTTGACAGATTTTAAAACTGATCTTCTTTACATTACTTTCTGTCAATGACATCAAGACGAAATAGCGGAGTAGCGGTTAAGTTTATTTGAGAAAAGTGAGTTTTCAAAATTACGAGGTAGGGTTTTGGTACCCTAAATTTAATGAGTAATAACTCTGGCCTCAATAGCAAAGTTTTAGAAGGAGCATAAAAATAGGGGAGAGGATTAAGGGTTCCGAATTTTCTAAATTGAAAACTTTGATAGCTTAAAGCTTCGGAACCTCGAGGAAACGAAGTTTGTGGCCATTGTTTTATTCAAAGCTGGAACTTCGTTTCGCATAAGCGACTTGTTGTGTGATTTGCTAATAGAAGATGTTGTTAGAAATAAGAAGTAGTAGAAACCTTATCCATAGTGGATTTCAAGATAGTAAAGGTCTAAGAAATCTGCAACAATTGGAAGAATGGCATCAATATCCCGTTCTCGATGATTGCCAATTCCAAATTGATTGCGCCAAGCGGTTGCTAACTGAATCGGTGTCGGAATATTACCTTGCTCGAATAATGGTGCGGCTTCTTTTGTTAAAAATGAGCGATCAAAAAGCGCTTCTGTCCACTGAGGATAAGTTTCTTCAAGCTGGGAACACACTTTTTCAAATGCGTGTGCATACTTTGTTCTATTCTGTGTTTTGTTGAATAGTGTAATTCCATTTAATAATTCGTTTAATTTAAAAGTTGGTGTTTGGGTAAATACGTGTGCCATTTTAGTCTCCATCTCTCTAATTCAAACTTTAATAAGTGGAGAATAACAAATCAATGTGACACAAGCGTGACCAAGGTAAACGAAGCTCCTTCAATGAATAAAACACCGAGGACAAAATTTGTTTCCTCGTGGTTCCGAAGTTTATATCTGACTCGGTTCTTAATTTTGAAACTTTGGGAAACTTAATATCCGACGACCTTGCCAGGATTTAATATGCCCTGTGGGTCAAGCAGAGATTTAATTTGTTTCATTAATCCATACGCTTCTTCACCGACCTCGTGGACCATGTATTTTTGTTTGCCAATACCTACCCCGTGCTCACCCGTGCAGGTGCCATCCAATTCAATTGCCTTTTGAACAACAAGATCGTTGAATTTGTGAAGATCGGCCTGTTTTTCAGCATTATCTTTGGGCGCAAAGTTGACGGTGTGCAAATTACCGTCGCCTGCGTGGCCAAATAAGGTGCCTTTGACGTCTAGTTCATTGAAAAGTGTGTTTGCGTAGGCGGCCAGTTCGGGATATTTAGAAATGGGGACGCTTACATCGGTAATGAGATAAATGCTGCCCGGGTAAGCGCGAAATAAAATTTCGCCTAACATGTGCCGACCTTCCCAGAGACGATCCCTCGCCTCACGCCCAACGCCAGCCTCAAAGTAGTTTGAGCCGCAATCTTGGCAAACCTCTTTTACGATATCCAGTTCAGCGGTGATGGTTTCGTTACTCGCGCCGTGGAACTCCATAATGAGCGTTGGTTTTTCGGGAAGATTTACGGTATCAAGCGTGTTCATATACCGTATTGACTCTGCGTCGAGCAGCTCAAGGGCAGCTGGGTTTAAGCCAGACCCAATCACGCCAAATACGGCATTTGCGGCGTCTGGGGTGGTGTCGAAGGCGGCGATTACGGCACTGAAATGTTCTGGAAGAGGGTTGAGTTTGAGGGTTGCTTGGGTGATTAAGCCTAGCGTACCTTCTGAGCCGGTAAACAAATGGGTGAGGTCATACCCTGCTGACTGCTTGATTGACCGTGACCCAGTGCGGACGATTTCCCCATTGGCGAGAACAACCTCAAGCGCCAAAACATTGTCCCGAGTTGCACCATATCGTACGGTTCTGGTGCCTGCTGCATTGTTAGCGACCATACCGCCAATGCTCGCGTTAGCACCCGGATCTGGTGCGAAAAAGAGACCATATTGGGCTAGCTGCTGGTTCATGTCTCTGTAAAAAATGCCGGGTTGAACGGTGACTTGGAAATCACTTTCGTGAACTTCGAGGATTTGATTCATTCGGCCAAAATCTACAACGATGCCACCCTTGAGCGGGACTGAATTGCCCTCTAAACTGCTCCCTGCTCCCCAGCCGGTTATGGCAATTTGATTTTCGTTAGCCAGTTTGGTAATTTGGCTCACTTGTGCCGTGGTTTGGGGCCAAACGACAACATCTGGCATGACTTTTTCGTGTGACGATTGATCTTCGGCGTGCAGGGTGCGCTCTGATACGGCCGTTGATACGGCATCTGCGCCAACTATTTCATTTAACCGTTCAATAAGGGTTGCTTCCATTTTTTCCTTCCATATGCCCGAAATTTGCAGAAATCTCTCTCATTATACCCAATCCATCACTCAAATTGGAATGTTGCAAAGATCGGTTTATGGTCAGAGGCGGCCGCATCTTCAAACCGTACACTTTGTGGGGCTAAGCTATCAGAAAACCAAATGTAATCAACCCGCTGATAGGCTAAGGGGTCACCATTACTCTTGCCAAACCCCCAACCGATCGCGCGATGAACTTCATTCAAATGTTCATGCAGACGCTGGTAGGCCTGGGATGTTTCAGCAAAGTTACAGTCACAAAGAACAAGAACGGGGGCATCAATTTTTTGAAGCTCGATGATCAGCTCGGTAATTTCATTAGAGCGTATTGTGAACCGTTCGCGCAGGCGGGCTGGCAGGGATTGTCCTTCGAGATCGCCTAGCTGGTTAGGGGTTAGATGAAGCACAATCACGTGAAGCGGTTGACCTTCCACGTCTAACACGGCGTGCATGGACATGCGCCTTGGCATCAGCTCAAACGGCTTGGCTTCGATAAGGGGGTATTTGCTTAGGAT
>JBCCFD010000260.1:0-10779 GCA_039029915.1 Chloroflexota bacterium | reverse complement strand
GGCCTTGGCTCAACCGAGTGGTAGCAGATCCGATTCAAATAGTACTAACGTCTCCGGTGACAAAGATGTTGGGATGATTCAAACTGACTGTGCCACCTTCAACAACAACGCCTCCCCAGCTACCAGGTTCTGCATCCTTTCCCGTGATGATGGCTGGAGATTCGGCCGTGCCAGCCATATTGAGCTCTCCTTGAACATGAAGATTAGTTGAGTCTGTCATGATCAGTGTTGCACCTGGCTCAAAAGTCATTGAAACATTTAGTGGAATCAAAAGATCCCTTTTTAATTCTTGACTTAAATAGTTAGATCCATAATTTAGCGTAGCATTAGTGGCTATGGATTTTGTCGTAAATGAGGAAAGTAACTTATTTGGAGAGTAGTCTGCAGGAAGCGGTAGATAGTACCCTTCTAACCCAACTTGAGGTGTTAAAATGATATCTTCTTGAAAGACAACTGGCCCACCAGTATCTAAATATATTATATTCTCTAAATTTTCTCCAAAGGTGACATTTTCCATGCTTAAAGCATGTAATGCATGCGCCGCAATAAAAATAGGGATGTTGTTTTCTGTAATTAAGCTGTTTCGAATTGAAATATCTCCCGTTCCATAAGAAATTTCCCCGACTTCGCTGACACCAATAGCAATTGCAATATCATCTTGATTTTCACCTATAAAAAAAGTGTGATTTATATTAGCATATCCTTGGCCTGGGAAAATAAAATAGGCTTGGTACTCATTTTGAATTAGATTAAAATGGACAGGTTGGGTTGAGGTTCCTAAAGTAGATAATGTGCCAGAAACGATAATGCTCATATTGGTTTCAAATGTTGTCCCAGCTTCCATTGTCATTTTAGCATTTTCCCCAATGTAAAATCTTCTAGGTGCGAAATTATTTCCATAATTTATGAATTCATAGCTCTCGAGGCCAGGTTGTTTTGTTAGAATAACATCCTCAATGAGTTCTTTATGATAAACCTCAATTTGAACTTTATTGTTTTCGTTATTCAAAAATGTGACATTATCCATTTCTAAATTGTTTATTGCGCTAAAAGTGATTCCCACACCATAATTATTGTTTTGGAGTAGACTATTCTTCACAATCACCTCTTTTGTCGAGGTAAAATGATATGCATTAAGTGCAAAGTTTCCATTTTCGATGATAATGTTTTCGAGCGTACCTGAGCCAATTTGCCCAAAGGTAATGCCTTGCCAAGCTTCAGGGCCTGTATTGATAATCGAAGTAAATGAGATAGGTTTTATTGGTGTCCCAATTGCATTAAGTTGCCCCGCAACACTTATAAATCCTCCATTGGCCATAAATAGGGAAACACCGGGTTCTACAGTTAACGTGACGCTTAATGGAACACTAAATACAAAATAATTATCAAATTCATCACTGTCATAAACTTGATATCCTTCCAATCCATTTTGCATTGAAATGGTTGTGTCCCCAACAAGAGCTTCCATGTCATCATTTGAACTTATCAGAACTCGATTTATTTCATTGTTTTCAAAGGACATATTTTGCATATTCAATCGATGAATATTGTTAATCATTGTGCTGCCTGCATAGTAGTTGTTGTGAATTTTTGAATTTTGGATAATGGAATCAAGTGCAGGCAGCCCGTAAACATCGAAACCAAGAATAGCATGCTGAATATCAGCATAGTTAATTGAGTAAAAACCAGATTCGGCAATTGAAATGCCTAGCCAGCTGCTATGTGTGGTCTCGGTTGCTGACCTAAATGTAACTGGTTGTTGCGCGGTACCATTTACGATGAGACTGCCCCAAACAACGATGTTGATACCTGGGGCGTCCAGTTTTTCGACATGAACATCCACTCCCGGTTCGATGGTCAAAGTGACACCAGGTTCAATAAAAAGTGATTCCTCAACAATATAGGGGCTGTTGGCTAAGGTCCAAGTGGTGTCTTCAGTGATGTTACCGCCTACAACCGCAGCTTTGGCTTGGGGGGTGAATAAGCTGAATAACAGCGCAAGCGCTGTGAGAGGAATGACGGCCGTTAATAAAACCTGTGCTTTTCGCATATAATTATTTTTCATCATATTGTTTGTATTGTTTTGTAAATCGACTTCACACTACTTACACTGAACGGAGTTGCGAACTAAATTTCGACATAGAAAAAAATTCTAGTTGGAGTGCTAATCATGCCGAATAAATTTGAGAACATTATACGGCCGTATATAGAGCAAGGCGCTGCGGTGGGAACGGCCGTTGCGATCATTCAAAATGGGCAGCTTACCTATGCGGGGGGCTTTGGCACAACGACTGTTGAAGAGAGTGGGATTCAGATAACTCCTGATACACTTTTTGCTTACGGTTCGATTTCCAAAACATTTTGCGCCATCCTTGTCATGCGTCTTGTTGAAGCAGGGCTGCTTGACCTCAATACATCGATTTCTAACTATTTACCCGATCTTGCCTTTTCTAATGCCGGTTATGGGCGGGCGATTACCCTCCAAAACATCTTGAGCCACACGACTGGATTACCCATGGCTGGCAAATATTGGGGGCCTCGCTATCCAGAATCATTAGGAGAATCAATCTATGAGCAGGTCAGCCGCTATCAATTTTTATCTGCGCCGGGGGATTTGTACCTCTACGCCAACACGGTTTATTGCACGGCTGGGCATATCGCTGAGGCGGTAACGGGAAAGTTTTACGATGAGCTGGTGCAAGAATACATTTTTGATCCGCTAAAGATGGGTAAAGTGACCTTTGATCCAGCGGTTGTGATGACTTATCCGCTAGCTCAGGCGCACCTTGAAAATGAAGACGGTTCTTTAGTTGAGCACCAAATGCCCTATAACGTGAGCGGTAATCCTTCAAGTTTTGCGTATGGTTCGGTGATGGATTTGGTGAACTTTGCCCAAATGATATTGGCGCAGGGGGCGTTTGAAGGACAGCAATTTCTTTTGCCGGAGTCCATTCAGGCGACCCAACAAGCGTTAGGGATTTCATTTATTGATGGGGCGGCACATCCTTTTTCTCAAATGAACAGGGCGTATGGCTTAGGATTCCAGGTGGGACACTATAAGGGACACCCTTCTGTGCGACACGGCGGGATGAATCTGAGCAATAACTGTTTCTTTGACCTGTTTCCTGAACAGAAAACGGCCGTTATTGCCCTGACAAACTACTGCAACGATCCCGTGCTGATGGAGATGATTTGTGCGCTCTATGATGAGGTGCTGGGCATCGATGAGAAAGGGATAATCTATCAGCCAAAACCTGAGCGAGTGCCAATGCCTTCAATTGCTCTTGGGGCATGTTGCGGTACGTTTTTATGCGTGGAGATGGGGCAACTTTTGGAACTATCTGTGAGAAATGGTGAGTTGGTAGCTGAAACGAACGGGAATGAATACCCATTGGTGCCGATTGGAAACGGCCGTTTCTACATCGAAATCACCAAAACCTACCGCCAGATGATTAAATTTGAATTCAAATCAGCAGATGACTTAGATTACGCCATGATTGGGGGCATGCCTTTTCACCCTTGGGAAATTGAAACGGACATCGACGTTTCAGGTTGGTCAGCTTGGGCTGGCGTTTACCAAGACCCCACAAACAAAAATCCAAATGAAATGATGGTTGTAACGATTGAAAATGGGGAGTTTGCTATTTCAGAAGATGGTGAATGCTCAATCGGTCAGGCTATCAGTTCTAGAGCATTTTTAACCCACGTTGGTCTTGTTGAAGCGAACAAAACCCAAGAAGGCCAAGCCTTTTTGACCATTGGTAAAGCAACCCGCTACTTCAAAAAATAAACAAAAGCTTGCTGGCTTTGATAGATAATCCAATAGACCGAAAATCCAACAAAAATAATAAACCACACCAACAGCGGCAACCCTAGCGGTAGGCCGATTAAAGCAAACGTCATTAAAATAGCGAAGAGCATAATGGGCAGAACCCATTTTAGTGTCGGAGAGATTTTGGACAGCAGCCAATCAAACAGGGATGTTGACAGCATAAACCCAACTGCAGGAACGAGCGCATACATAAGATAAGTCCCAAATAGCAGAATCATATCCTGTGCTGTTAAGGTTGCGTTGGCATCATCTGTAAATAGAAAAACTGCGAATATGATCCCAGCCGCAATCAATAAGAGGCCAAAGATTGAAAAAAATATAAGAAGAAATGGCAAAATATGGGATAGTGACTTTGAGAATTTAAGGATTTTCATGTTGTGAGCTGTGTTCTAATTAAGATTGATAATCAAAATACGATTCGAATAAAAATCAGTTGCAAAACAGCCAAAAAAGGGCATAATACCGCCACATTGTCTTATTAGGTAATACAGTCTCACTAGGCAAGACATTATGGCACGCGCAGTGACTCGCACATTCGATATCTTGGAGACCATTTCCCACCATCCCGAAGGAATTGGCGTCAATGAGATTGCGCGTCAAACTGACCTCCACAAAAGTACCGTTTCCCGATTGCTAATTACATTAGAAGATCTGAACGTGGTTGAACGGCTCGACGATGGCTCTGGCTTTGCCATTGGCCCAAAACTGCAGCAAATTGCTTACCCCGCAAATGGTATTGTGGACTTGGTGCCTATGACACGGCCGTATCTTCAAAACCTGTGCAGCCAAATTGGTGAGGATATTGGCCTAGCCGTTGCCAAAGAAAACGACGTGCTGTACGTCACCCAAGTGCAAAGCGAACAGCAGGCAGTCCAGGTCAGAGATTGGTCTGGGTCTCGCTTTGCTTACCACGTCACGTCTAGCGGCAAGTTGATGATGGCGTATTGGCCTGAGGCAAGACTGGAGGCGTATTTGGAACGGCCGTTGCTCCCACTCAGCGAAGGTTCTATTACAGATCCCGGCCAGTTGATGGTCGCCTTAGACGAGATTCGATTACAAAACTGTGACTGGACCCAAGGTGAGTTTGCTGATGGGTTTAGCGCGGTCTCGGCTCCCATTTTTAATGCGAAAGGCCAAGTGCAGGCGGCCATCAACATATATGCACCCACATTCCGGTTCCCCGCCGGAAAAGAGAAAGAAATTACCCATCTTATCCTTAACGTTAGTCGCCAATTAACTGAAAAGCTGGGGGGTGATGTGGAGATGTTTGATTAACGTCGGGAATCATCCCGACGAAGAAGAGAGAAGAGAGGATAGAGAATAGAAGGAGGCACTTACAGAGGTAGCTTGTTACCTTGCAACTCTGCCCCTTTGTAGCTCTGCAACAAAATAAGCTGACTTGCTGACCCACTAAATTGCTAACAAGCTCACAGCTTGTGGCTTTCAGCCTGCAGCTTGCAAAAAAGGAATCCCACTATGACTGAACAACGTGTACGCAAAAGGCGAGGGCGCGGTGGACGGCAGGCGGTACGACCTCCAGCCGCAAAGCCAGCCGTTTGGCCCGGCATGGTTGGCGGGCAGTACAAGCCCCTAACCCAGCGGGAAATGGAGCGTGTTCACACGACCGTGCTGGATATTATGGAAAATATCGGTTTTGCTCAAGCTACTCCGTCAATGATTGAAATTTTGACCGAAGCAGGGTGTTGGATGACCGATGACGGCCGTATTCATTATCCGCGTAAACTGGTCGAAGATATCATTGCCAGCGCCCCCAAATCCTTTGTTATGCCCGGGCAAGACCCCAAGCACGATTTGGAGGTTGGGGGCGGCCGTGTTCACATGGGGACCGGTGGAGCGGCTCCGATGGCTATTGATTTCAAAACGGGCCATTATCGTCAATCAGTGTCGTTAGACATTTACGATATTGGCCGATTGGTTGATACGCTGGACAACATCCATTACTTTTGGCGCCCCGTGGTCGCTGGGGATACCAGCACGACAATGGACCTTGACATCAACACCGTTTATGCAGCCATGAACGGAACGACTAAACATATTGGTTCAAGCTTCGTGCATGGGAAAAATGTTTATGCGGCTGTGGAAATGATGGATATGGTGCTTGGTGGTGAAGGTGAGTTCAGAAAACGGCCGTTTTGTTCCATCTCCTGCTGCCATGTGGTACCGCCGCTTCGCTTTGCCGAAGAGTCATGCGATGCCTTGGAAGCGGCTGCTCGTTCTGGGATGCCCATTACCCTACTTTCTGCGGCGCAGGCGGGTGCAACAGGACCAGCCGCCCTGGCGGGCACGATTGTACAAGCGATGGCCGAATGTATCGCTGGTTTAATCTTTGTTTACCTCATTGATAACAACTGTCGGGCAAACTTAGGGACTTGGCCGTTTGTGTCCGACTTGCGCACAGGTGCCATGTGCTCGGGGAGCGCGGAATTGGGTCTTATTGTGGATGGGTGCGCTCAGATGGCGAGTAGTTTTTACAATTTGCCCGGTAGCGTGGCGGCTGGTATGTCAGACTCAAAATTGCCTGATGCGCAATCGGGTGCTGAAAAAGCGTATACCGTGGCCCTAGCTGCTCAAGCCGGTTCCTCTCTCATTATGGAGAGCGCGGGCATGCAGGCGAGCTTAATGGGCGCCAACTATGAAAGTTATGTGATTGACAACGACATGCTGGGTGCTGTTCAGCGGACGGTCCGCGGCATTGAAGTGAATGATGATACGCTGTCGTATGGCGTCATCGAAGAAGTGGTGTATGGAGAGGGGCACTATCTTGGCTCAGCTCAAACGATTGAACGCATGGAAACGGACTATTTCTATCCCAAGATGGGGGATCGGCAGCCGCCAGCCACCTGGGAGGAATACGGCCGTTTAGACATTCGCGATCGAGCAAAAGAGTATGTAAAAGAGACGTTGAGGAAGCATTATCCGTCTCATATTGATGCGGCAGTTGATGCCAAAATTCGGAAAAAATTTAACATTGTTATCCCACAAGATGCCATGAAGCCGGGAAACGGCCGTTGGTAAAATGATAGCCAGTCAGCTGGTCAGCTAATCAGCCAGTCAGCATATTGCTGAAACGCTGAAATGCTGACTGGCTGAAATGCTAAAAAACACTGGAGGAAATATGCAATCACAAGCAAAAGTCGTCATCGTTGGTGGCGGAATGATGGGCGTTGGCCTACTTTATCATTTGGCATTGGAAGGTTGGACCGATGTGGTTCTCGTTGAAAAAGGAGAGCTCACCTCAGGTTCTACGTGGCATGCGGCTGGGCAATGCCCCAGCTTTATTGCCGATTACAACATGGCAAAGGTTCATCACCACAGCAATACCCTGTATTCGCAGCTCGAAGAGATGACCGGACATCCAACCGGTTGGCACGGCTGCGGTGGGATTCGGTTTGCTCTGACGCAAGAAGAGCTTGATTACTTCAAGCTGGTAGAAAGCGTTTCGCGCAACATCGGTTACCGTATGCAGGTGATTAGCCCAGAAGAAATCCGGCGCATCAACCCATTCGTCAAAACGGACGGCGTTCTGGCAGGGGCCTGGACGCTAGATGATGGGCATGTTGACCCAGCTAGCTGCTGTAACGCGATGGCGGTTGCCGCTAAAAATCTTGGTGCCACAATTGTTAAATACAACCGCGTGCTTGGCATTAAACAAATGGCCAACGGTGAGTTCGAAGTTGAAACTGAGCAGGGCAACATCACCTGTGAACACGTGGTCAATGCCGGGGGCTGCTATGCGGATCGCATTAGCGCTTGGTTGGGCGTTAAAACCCAATTTACTAATATGCTGCACCAATACGTGGTGACTGAGCCAATCCCAGAGTTTTTGGACCGGCCAGATGAAGAGATTCCAGTCATGCGGGACCCGTATCCGTCTGCGTATTATCGCCAAGAGCAAATGTCGGGCCTGATTGGGATTTATGAACGAGCAGATACGGAAGTAGCGTGGGCTGATAAACCGGGTCGCTATCAAGAGTGGACGGCCGAAAATGAGCTATTTCCTGCTAACTATGAACCGATTATGCCGTGGCTTGAACGCGTTATGGAGCGGATGCCTATCTTTGCCGAAGCAGGCATTTTAAAAGTGGTTAATGGGGCAATTTCGCATACGATTGACAGTAATCCGCTTGTGGGGCCAGCTCCCGGCGTGAAGAACTTCTGGCTTGCCACTGGCTCGAGTATCGGTATTGCTCAGGGGGCCGGCTGCGGTAAATATTTAGCCCAGTGGATGGTTCATGGGGCAGCTGAAATCAATATGGTTGGCCTTGATCCTCGCCGCTTTGGCGACTATGCGGATCAAGCGTACACGGATGCCAAAGCGCACCGTGAGTATTGGGACATGTACGATCTGGTTCTCCCCGGTGAGGAACGCCCAGAAGGACGTCCGGCTCGGGCAACATCTCTCTTTGAAAAGCTCCAAGCAAAAGGGGCTGTGCACACGGAAAGTTTTGGTTGGGAGCGTCCAAAATGGTTCTCGCTCGATGGCCGCGAAGAAGAGTACGGCTTCCGCCGCAATAATGTATTTGAGGTGGTTCGTGAAGAGTGTAAAGCGGTTCGCGAGCGCGTTGGTGTGTTTGAACTACCGAGCTTCTCCAAATTTATGGTGACGGGTGCTGATGCCGGGAAGCTGCTTGATCGCGTCACGGCCAATCGTATCTCGAAGAAAGATGGCGGCATTGTGTTAACGCATGGTTTGGGTCGAAACGGCCGTATTGAAGCTGAGTTTACCATTACCCGTCTTGCTGAAGATCGATACTACTGCCTCTCAGGGGCAACGGCTCAACTGCGAGATGGTGATTTGCTCAACTTTGCCATTGAAGAGGGTGAAGATGTGACCGTTAAGGATATTACCCTTGAAAAAAGCGTTGTGATTGTAGCTGGCCCTCACGCCCGTGACGTTTTATCAAAACTGACCGAAACAGATTTGACCAATGCCAACTTCCGCTGGTTAACTGGACAAGAAATTTCAATTGCCGGTATTGACCTAATTGCTCTGCGCGTTAACTATGTGGGTGAGTTAGGCTGGGAGCTACACGTCCCGATTGATAAAGCAGTTGACCTGTATGATACGATTTGGGCAGCTGGTGAAGCATTTGGCATTGCAGATTTTGGTACCTACGCCATGAACAGTCTCCGCCTCGAAAAAGCATATGCAGGCTGGGGTGTTGAACTGACTAACGAAATTACTCCAGTAGAAGCGAAGCTCGATCGCTTCGTTAAGCTGGACAAAGATTTTGTTGGTAAAGATGCCGTCCTGCGGGCAAAAGATGGTGACGATGTTGGCATCGCTATTGTCTACGTTGAAGTCGATGCTGGTGATACGGATGTTGCCGGTGGCGAAGCGGTGATGTTGGGCGATGAAGTGATTGGCGTGACGACTTCTGGTGGGTATGGACATCATGTAGGTAAAAGCTTAGCCTTTGCCTATGTAAATAATGGCCACGATGCCCCTGGCTCAACGTTTGATATTGAAATCCTCGGCGAACGCCGCCAAGCAACTGTGCTGAGTAAACCTGTTTACGATCCCAAAAACGAGCGCTTAAGAGTATAAAAGTTTAGACTCCAAGACATGCGATTTCTTCAAGAAATCGCATGTCTAACTAAACTTTTAGACTTGCTCCAACGGCATAGATTGTAAGGTTCAAAAAACCTCTTTTCCAAACCTGAGCAAGTACATGGTATAAAAAATAATCTAGAAGCTTTTACTTGTTTCTTTTGTTCAATTTTTAACAATGTTGAAAATGCAAATGAACAATTATAGAATGTTGTTTGTTGGTCGCGAAATAATCATTATCCCTATAACCAATCTTATTATAGATAACGGCATTTGAGCCATTATATTGAGCGATAAACATTACAAATTCAAGAGTTTCGCTATTTTAATGTTTATTGCTAAGGATGTTTTTTATGACTGAAGATTCTAATGGGAAATCATTCCTGCTAGCTCCGATTGAGATTCTCCCACCTACCGAAAGTGAAGAAATTAGGCAATTAATTGAAGTGGTGGCGAATCAATGGAAGATTATCGAAATTTTGGTTGAAAACGCTAACTGGTTTGTACCCGGTGAATTTGCTGAGGAATTTCAACAGGCCTGGAAGGACTCATCTGCATCAATGTTGAAGATAGTTGTAAGACTTGAAGAATTATATAGTTTTTCAATTACCAATACCTCTGCTGAGTTTAATCCCCAACTCAGACCGAATTCAACAATCGATGATGAATATTTCTACGCAGGTAATAAGGAAACAAAAGAAGCAATAGAAGGTCTTAAGAAGGCTGGTTTGACAGGTAAGATAGGACAATTAAAGAAAGCTATTCAAAGAAACCTGATTGATAAATTCTTGAAGTTTTGGAAAGAGGAGCCTAGAAGTAAAGAAAAGAGAAAAGGCGCAATTAATGCCGCAATTGAATTTCTTGAAGGGACAACAACCTTTATAGGAAGTATCCCAGGTGGCGAAGTATTAGTCGAATTGTTGTCATTTTCTAAACAATTAATCGAGGTTCGAAAAGATCGTGAACAATAACTGAATAATTTACCCCTTTGAAAATGCGCTCATTTGTTCTACAATCTCTAGAGCGAATTGGTGACTAAGATTAGATATAAGTAAACTTTATATTGAAAAAAGGTAGCTAATTTTTTTCTTTTTACAGTCATATCAATTCCAATCTAAATGCTCTAAAGTGCTGACTGGCTGATTCGCTGAAAAGCTATTCAGCTGAAAAAGGAGACCAAAATGGAACTAGGCGCATTTTCTGTTAGTTTGACCGTAAAAGATTTACAAACCTCAAAAGAATTTTATGAAAAATTGGGTTTTTCTACGATGGGCGGAAATCCAGAACACAACTATCTCATCATGAAAAATGGAGAGCATGTGATTGGGCTTTTCCAAGGCATGTTTGATAAGAACATTCTGACGTTTAATCCAGG
>JBCCFD010000259.1:0-10821 GCA_039029915.1 Chloroflexota bacterium | reverse complement strand
TGATGAAAACATCGTCCTCAACCTGTCGCGCATGAATCGGATACTGGATTGGGATCCCGAAAACGGCCGTATTTCTGTTGAGCCCGGCGTGACCCTTAAACAGCTGTGGGAGTATGTTTTAGAAGATGGGTGGTGGCCCCCTGTGGCTACCGGCACCATGCACGTTACTATCGGTGGGATGGCGGCAGTTAATGCTCACGGCAAGAACGCTTGGAAAGTGGGCGGCATTGGCGACCATATTTATGAATTCGACCTACTCTTGCCCACTGGTGAAATTCTCACGTGCAATCGAGAACAAAACAGCGACATCTTCCATGCCGCTATTGGTGGGGTTGGCATGCTGGGCTGTTTCACCTCACTCACGCTTCATCTTAAACGCATTTACTCAGGCCTTATTCACGTCGAGGGGTCAACCAAGCCTAACCTAAGCCAAACGCTGCACTGGTTTGAAAACCATCTGCACAACTCAGACTATTTAGTCGGCTGGCTCGACGCTTTCGCCACGGGCAATAAGCTCGGTCGCAGTGAGCTACATCGGGCCAATCATCTGCGCCAAGATGAGGATCCAATTCCTCATCAAACAATGCGTATTCCAAATCAACAGCTGGGCGAAAACATCATGGGCTTTGTGCCACGTTCGATTCTTTGGATGTTTCAACGGCCGTTTTGGAATCATTACGGCATGCGTTATGTCAACTCAGTCAAATTTCAACTGGCTCAATTTCGAGGGCATCATCAATTCCAACAGCCTCATGCCCTATACCACTTTTTGCTGGATAACTTCAACTGGCGCAAGCCGTTTGGCCCCGGTGGTTTGATTCAGTATCAGCCATTCGTACCTATTGAAAATGCCGAAGAAGCGCTGCACAAATTGCTCGTCGTTTGTCAAAGACATCGCATGCAAAACTTCTTGTCTGTTATCAAACGCCACAAACCAGACCCGTTCTTGCTTTCTTATCAACCTGATGGGTTTTCTATGGCGATGGATTTTCAAATTACAAATCGTAATCGGGAGAAGGTGGTTAGATTGGTGCGCGAAATGGACGAAATTGTGCTTGCGGCAAACGGCCGTTTTTACTTCGCCAAAGACAGCACCGTGCGCCCCCAAATCGCTCAGCATTATCTGGGCAGTAAAGCAATCGACCAATTTAAAACGATTAAACACCGCTGTGATCCGAATGGCATTCTGGAGTCAAATCTTTGGCGGCGGGTTTTTGTTAGCTAGTCACACTTTCAGCGTCGCAGCCAGTTGGTTGAATAGCTGAAGGGCTGGAAGCTGAATTGCTTAGAAGAAGGAGAAGTTCAATGTCACGACATCTCGTGTCCATTTCTATCTTGCTTACCTTGCTCTTACTAGGAGCGGTGCTATCACCCGTGTTGGCGCAAAACGTTGACCCTGTTGGAAGTGAAACGGCCGTTTATTTCCAAGAAGACACCGAGACAGCTGACTCTAACATTAACTTGCTTGATGGACTGGGCGTCGTTTTTGCCGTGATCTCCGTTTACGTCGTCACAATGTTCACTATGGCCATTGGCACAGAAATCCTCGTCGACATCATAAAAGGGTTCCTCGGCAAACCTTTTGGCTTAAAAAAACGCCCCAATGTCCGTGAAAAACTAGCGGAATATGAGGAATTCTTGCCGGGAACATTAGATCAACTGGGGGTTTCAGCCGAAGCTCGCCTAAAGCTTGAACGTCAAGTTGAAGATTTAAAAGACGTCCTAGAGCCGGCTTTTACCGCCGAAGCCGCCGCCAATCATTTCCGCCGCTCTGAAATGACAGCCGCCTTTGACACAATAGGCATCGACTGGAGCGCAGCCGACGCGATTGATAAGGTGAAAACCACCGTTGAACACCAAATAGACAGAGCCGTTGCCAATATCGATATTTCCACGACGCTGGGTCAAACGGTCCAGCGAGCGTTAGAAACGAGCGATCTTGTTGAAAAAGCAAACCGAGCCATCGATCGAGCCGCCAAGCGGGCTGAATATCAAATCAATCCTGACACCGTTTATGATGCCGTGTCTTTTGTTGTCAGTGGTGAAATTGCGGATGGCGTCACAAGCTGGACGAGTGCTTACCTTAATAGCATGCAGCATAAAAGCTACGAAGTCGCCACCTCCCTCTACGAAAACCAGCTTAAACCCCAAATTCAAGGGTTTGAACTAGGTGAGACTCTCCAAAATAAAATCGAATCCCAGTTTGAAAACTTTTTAGACAACCTAAGAACCTACCGGAAAACAGATATTTATTTACTCTCGCTAAACAACTTTTTAGGTGAGGTTGAAAATCAACGCAATATTGTTCGGAGCACTGCCGGTAAGATCCGAGATTGGTTCATCGATCAAATCAAGAAGCTTCTTCGCCTCATTCCATTTATTCAGCACCCGCGCTTAACGCCGATTAATTACGACCCGCTGATAGGTGACAGCAGCACGGCGGCCGCTAAGTTGCTCGATTTAGAAGAGTACGACAAAGAGCAAAATAAAAAGCGCATCCGGCGCATCCGCTTGCTTTCCTTTATTCTAGGCACCGCGCTAGCCTATCTCATGCAGGTTGATTCTGCTGATTTATTGGCCGATCTATTCCCCAATAATAGTGAGTTCTTAGATTTGACGCTTATACCTGGCTCTTCATTCTTGTTAAGCTGGATTCCGAGAGTCACCTCTTTAACAGAGGCGTTTGATCTAAGTGCGGGGATTTTGCTCACGGGATTGGCTGCCAGCGCAGGCTCCACCTTTTGGCACGATCAGCTTTCCCGCCTTCAAGCCGCTAAAAAAGGTGTTGAGCAAGTGCAACAGGTTCTCCAACCCATTGTGATGCAAACCAGTGAGACGGGAACGAACGGTAATTAGAGTGATGGGGTGAAAAAGTGATGGGGTGAAAAGAGTGGCTCTCTATCTCTAGCTCAAGCCTCTAGCTATCGCTTCCTTCATCGTATCTGTAGAAAAATTGATGTTCTCCGGTGAGGGTTGATAGGCGCAAACGCAGTGGGCGACCGTCCTCGGATTCATATGCCACTGCCACTTTTTTACCAATAATCTGCCCCACAAGCGCCCAGTACGGTTTAGCGTATTCAGCTTGTTGGCGTGGCTCTCCATCAGGAGCTTCTTGTCGACCGGCCACCAGTTCATTGAGTTTAACAACGTATTTATCAGCCGTTTCGTCAAGTGACAGAACCTCAGCTTTCAGAATCGCCCGAATATAATCTCCTTTATCCGGCAATTGCCATACAAACTGAATATTAAACTCGTCCCCAATTTGGTTATTCGCTTGGATCATAGGTGTATAAAAAAACCCTCCGGAAGCTTTCTACATTGTGTTTGGCCGTAGAAATAATCTGCCGGAGGGTCAGTTAATGAATTAAATGTGCTAAGAAATTAACGAATTGCTTTCTCAGTATCTTTGTCAAACAGGTGCATGCTGTTCATATCAAAGACCAAATCAATCTTATTACCAACGCTGACCATCATGCGAGGGTCAACCGTGGCCACAAATGTTGATTTACCGCTGTTGCAGAAGAGATGCAGTTCATGACCCAACAGTTCCACAACTTCAACGTCTGCTTGTACAGGTTGAGGGATGATGCCTGGCGGTGCAAATTCTGGTGCATGGGTATGCTCAGGACGAACGCCAAAGATCACTTCTTTCCCAACATAGGCTGAGTACATATCATGCCGATCTTCTGGTACCTCAACGCGGAAGTCGCCACCATCGACAATCATTTTATTTTCTTCTTTTACCAAAGTGGAATTGAAGAAATTCATACTTGGACTGCCAATAAAGCCAGCCACGAATTGATTATCAGGCACATTGTAGAGGTTACGTGGCGTATCAATTTGCTGTAAAATGCCATCAGACAGTACGGCAATGCGATCACCCATCGTCATCGCTTCAACTTGGTCATGGGTTACGTAGATGAACGTTGTGCCAAGACGTTTGTGCAGTTTGCTAATTTCAGCACGAGCGGTTACGCGCAATTTTGCATCTAAGTTTGAGAGGGGCTCGTCCATCAAGAACACGGCTGGCTCACGAACAATAGCGCGACCAACAGCGACACGTTGACGCTGACCACCAGATAGGGCTTTTGGTTTACGGTCTAACAAGCCTTCAAGACCCAGGATTTGAGCCGCTTCTTTTACACGTTTGTCAATTTCTGCTTTAGGCGTTTTGCGTAATTTCAAACCAAACGCCATATTGTCGTAAACGCTCATGTGTGGATAAAGGGCGTAAGATTGGAACACCATCGCAATATCGCGATCTTTTGGCGGCACGTCATTGACAACACGATCGCCAATCAAAATTTCGCCTTCGCTAATTTCTTCCAGACCTGCCAACATACGCAAGCTGGTTGATTTGCCGCAGCCAGAAGGCCCAACAAAGACCACAAACTCTTTGTCAGCAACTTCCATGTTGAGGTCGGTGATGACGGTGACATCTCCGAAGCTCTTGTAAACATTTTTGTAGGTTACGCTAGCCATATTTTCTCCTAAATTCTCTAAAAGGTTGGGTTTCTATAGTTTAAGTGTATACGGCCGTATCTCTCATTCCAACAAAAATAGCAAAACTGTCTAATCTCGTGGCGTTACTTGGTCGAACGCTTATTTTTATCAAAAGGCCACGGATGCAAACCATCCAACGTCGCCTGCTCAAGCACGCTCTCTGGTAAAGTCGGCGGCAGATGATTGGCATAATCGTTGACCCAGTTTGCCACGCTTTGATGATTAACGTCCAAAATGCGGCTAACCTTGCGAAGACTAATGCCTTCTAAATAAAGCTGCAGCGCCTGTAACCGTACCTCTTCATCATACCCAGACTCTTTGGGAGCAGGTGTGTAGCGACAACTGCAAAGTTTACATAAATATCGCTGACTCCCAGAAGGCGTTAAACCACTTTTTATTTGGCGCTCTTTGTGCCCACATTTTGGACAGATTATTTTTTTCATAAATTTACATAATGGTTAGCATAAACGCCACAATAAACAGAACCACTGCCACAAAAGCGGGGAGGCGGTTAGCCCACAGAGCTACTATTAAATTCGAGGTTACGTCTGTCTCTTTATGGCGAAACGGCCGTTTACGCTCGCCAAACAGCACCTCTGCAAACTCCGTAACCGAAGACGGCCGTTCATCTGGATGCATCTCCATCGCCCACAAAATAGCGTCCGAAAGCGCTGTGGGAATAGCTGACACCAATTCCAAGGGGGCTTTTAAAGACCTCGGATCTAAAAAGCGAGATTTGGCATCAGGGGGTGCCACATTTGTGAGGAGATGATAAAACGTTGAGCCAAGCGCATAAATATCAGTGCGCACATCCGTATGCCCCACATCTCCGCCATACTGTTCTAACGGCGTATAGAGCGCGGTACCGCGCCCCTGCATCACCGTAATGGTTCGGGCATCATCCTCAACCATCACTTTCACCAAACCAAAATCAACCAGCTTGATACGGCCGTCTGGTGTTAATTTGATATTAGCTGGCTTGATATCACGATGCAGGACGGGTGGGTCTTGAGCGTGCAGATATTGTAATGCATCAACAATTTGCTTCCCCCAACCCAGCACCTTGCTTACCGGCAAAGGACCACCGTTTTGAACCAAGTGCTGCTTTAGATCATCACCGGGGACGTAATCCATTACAAGATAATCACGGTCGTTTTCTCGGAAAAAGTCAGACACTTTCGGCAGATTGGGGTGATCCAACTGTGCCAAAATACTCGCTTCTTGCAGAAATTGATTTTGCGCTTGGCTTTGCATTTCAAGCGTCGCATTTGGGTCAGCCTGCACTTCCTTAATGGCGCATAACCGTCCCGGCAAACGAATATCCTCCGCACGGTATACGTTCCCCATACCGCCCTTACCGACAATATTGGTCAATCGATAACGCTCGCGTAAAATAGTATCGTTTTGATGTGGTGATAACATATCTCTATTATAACGAAGACAGTCGTTTATGGGTTATCTGACCCAACCGAACGTTAATTGCGACACGGCGACACGGCGACACGGCGATTATTCGCCCTCTCGCCCCCACGCTCCCTCGCCCAGTCGCACAATGAAGGAGCATTTAGATGAACGAAAAACCAGTATTAGTCGCTCGTGAAGGTCAGTTAGTTGGTCAACGGTGGACCATTGACACCCACACGTTTGTTATTGGTCGCGGCCATGATTGCCAAATTGTCCTGCCGGAACGACAGGTTTCTCGTCATCACGTCAAAATTCTTTACGAAGATAATCGATATGTTCTGCACGATTTAGGAAGCAAAAACGGGACGCATTTGAATGGCAAGCAAGTCGATGGAACGGCCGTATTGCAAGATGGCGACGAAATTCAAATCGCCCTAGCCGTAAAGCTCGTCTTCGTTGGCACTGACGCCACCATTCCGCTAACCTTCGAACCACCCGTGCAAGAAGGTGCCCTCGTTATCGATGAAGCCCAACGTGCCGTCTTTATCAAGGGTGAAGAAATTTCCCCTCCGCTTTCACTGGCTCAATTCCGGCTCATCGAACTGCTTTACAACAGCCAAGGAGCGGTTTGCAGTCGCGATCAAATTGTGGGGGTTGTATGGCCCGGCACGGATGGGCTTGGCGTATCAGAACAGGCAATTGACGCACTCGTTCGGCGACTGCGCGATCGGCTGGCGGAGGAAGATGAGTATAACTACATCGTCACCGTTCGCGGCCACGGGTTCCGGTTGGATAATGAACCCCACTAATTTGGGTTAGGATAGAGTAGAGAGAAGAGAGAGCAGCATTATAAAGTGTGACTTCTGCTTTAGAAAATCGGCCGTTTATGCAAGCAGCACTGCAGGCTATGGCACTTCTGCTAGTTCATTTGAAAATGTAAAGTGCGGGACGCCTGACCAATCTTGTGGCGGCCAATACACCACCATCGCCTTACCTAAAATTTTATCTTCAGGCAGCGCATTCCACGTGTGCGAATCACTGGAATTATTGCGGTTATCCCCCAGCACAAAGTAAGTGCCCTCTTGAATATCCCATACCCCACTATAGTTCGGATCGGCCTGAATATACGGCTCCTCAAGCTCAACATCGTTGACTAAAACCGTTTGATTGCGAATTTCAATATGGTCGCCCGGCACGCCAATCACTCGCTTGATGAGATTTAACTCCTGGTTGGGATGCTCAAACACGATAATGTCTCCCCGCTGGGGGCCATCAAAGTAGTAGCTGACGTTGTTAACCAACAAATATTGACTATCTTGAAGGGTGGGATTCATACTGCTGCCATCAATCCGATAGCGCCCAATCACGCTGTTGACCATCCAAAAGATAAAAAAGGTCAAAAGGAGCGTCTCAATAATCTCCCGAATCATCACTGATGAAGGTTGGCCATAATTTTGAGGCTCTTCAGGTTGAGGAGGTTCTTGATAAATTTGTGGGTCTGCAATTGCCATTCAGCTATTTTCCCTAAATGCGTACCTGTGGCACGTTTATTTTAATGTGACCCATCATAACGGTAAATCAGGATCAATTCAATATTAAAGGAAAAAGGTAACGATGGAAAATAAGAAATTTGTTAAGGGGGATTTAGAAGTTGCTGATATTTATGAATGCCATCCCCATATTGAAGCATATTGGCGTGAAATAATGCCCCAAAGTGATGTCGTTACTGATCCTTCAAAACTTGAGAATTATTTTTTGGCTCGATTTGCAGATGATATAAATCAACGAAAACTCTATTGGGCCATTGTGAATAGCGAGCGTGTTGGTTTTGTCACTTTAACGATTGCTGATAACAAGCAGAAGGCAACGATTGATGATTTTTATATTTTACCGAGCTTCAGGCGCAGAGGCTTTGGAACGGCCGTAATGCAAGCTATCTACCAACATCTCGACACGTTTCAAATTGAACAAATCGATCTCAACGTACGACGCGACACACCACAGGCGCTCAAGTTCTGGGAAGCCCAAGGATTCCGCATTGCTCACTATCAAATGCGGCAATATCGTGACCCAAACACTGGCACATCTTTTATTGGGGCGTTGTCATCTGATTTCAGCTAATGGCTTCTTCTAAATTCTAAAGTCGTAACCATAAAATGCTGTGTTTCGCACATATCCTATCGACTCATATAATGCTTGGGCTTTGCTGTTATCAATTCCCGTTTCAAGTGATAAACGGGAGGCGTTATTGTCGCGAGCATACTGTTCAGCACGCGCCATCAAGGCCCGCCCCACACCGTGCCGCCGCTGAGCCTCATCTACAAACAAATCATACAAATACACAATCGGGGTCATATTCACCGAGCAAAAAGAATCATATAGTTGCGTAAACCCTACCGTCTCCCCACTGTCCAACCGGGCTATAAAAATCGTTGATTCATTATTTTCCAACCGCGCTTTGATATAGGCCGTGCAGCCTGCTAAATTTGGTTCTTGTTCATAAAACTGCCGATATTTATCAAACAAGACAGCGATTGCATCGACGTCATTTACGGTGGCTTGGGTTATCTTCATGAGGTTTATTCCTTGCGAGCATGACTTACTCTTCGCTCGCTATCGCTTGCAGTTCATCATGGAACTGCTGTAATTGTTGAATCGTTTTATCTTGAAATTCTGTCGAGAAGGTGCGCCATGGGGCATAGAAAAGCTCATCTGTTGTTTTCTCTACCGCCTCAAATACGGCTTGACCCATTTCAGTGACGGTTAAACGGCCGTTTTCATCAGACATCAACCATTCCTTTTCAACAAGTTGATCAACACCATTTTGAAACTCCTCTTTAGCGTAGCCCCGATAATACAGCAGGTCAAAAACCGAAGCGACATCATGGGCTTTTTGAGTAGCAATTTGTGCAAATGATTCCCAAATAAAGCCTTCTGGCTCGTGGGCTTGCCAAGCCTTCATATGGGCATCATCTCGATAGGCATTAAAGTCCGAAAAATATTGGCTCAATTTGAGAAAAGGATGGGCGCTGTCGTCTGGCGCTCGGTTTCTTGAGTAACGCAAACACCACGTTATGGTTGCATCAAGTTGCGTTAGACTGGCGTCAATAATTTGCCGTAAGCTAGCCTCTACCCCTTCAACAAGGACATCTGATATCGAAAGCTGGGTTGAAGTCAACACCTTTGCAGTCCGCTCTTGAAGCTGCCCAATCAGCGTCTTTCCTAATGGTGTCAAATGATAGGCGTCGCCAACGCGGGCTAACCAGCGTTCACCAGCCAACATTTCCAAAAGCGCGGCCACCAAGCGTTTGGATGCATAAATATCCCGGACCCGAATATTGTGAACGGTGAGCGGCTCAGGTGCAAACTCAGAGGCCTGCACCATAAACCAAGCCGGACTCTCTGCGTATCCTCTGCGCACTTGAAGGATGGGCGGTAGCGGTTCTAACGTTTCACTGAACTTTTTTTGCATGGCCATAAAGAGCTGGCCTTGGGTGTTTTGGCTTAAATCGTAAAGGGATGCATTCATCGGCTGGGTGTTCATTTCCTGTTCCTTAATGGCTTGCTTGAAGCTCTTTAAAAGTGTAGGTCTATTTTCACTGTCAAGATTCTCTCAATTTAAACGGCCGTTTGCTATCGGATTCTTGCTAAAGTTTTGTGTATCAATGCCGTTCTGTTGATAAAATGGGGGCATGCAGGAAAAATCCCAACCAAATCAGACTCAGCGAATTGAAATTGAAAGCGACCAGCGGCTATCTGAATCCATCATTTGGCAAATTCAGCGCGCTTATTTTGAAAAAGTTGGGATGGGGGCGTGGCAGGGAGGCATCTTACCCCATTACATCAGCTCGAATCCCGTCATGGCCAGCGCGTATTGTCAGCTTGTATTCGGCTATCTTCGAGACTGTATCGGGGCGGCAAATCAGGGTGAGTTTTCTTTTAATCGCCAAGCCCCTCTTTACATCATTGAGCTGGGGGCTGGTACGGGCCGCCTTGCTTATCATTTTTTAACCCAGTTTTATCCCCGCTGGCAAGCCTCTCCTTTTGCGGATATTCCAATTAAGTTTATCCTGACGGATTTTGTGGAAGAGATTGCTCAGTTTTGGGAAAAACACCCGCGCTTTCAAGAGTGGGTTGAGCTAGGCGTGTTGGATTTTGCGCTGTTTGACGCGATGGATTTACGGCCGTTATACCTCCGCCACGCCCAAACTACCCTCACCCCCAACATGGTGCAAAATCCGCTTATTCTCTTTGCCAATTACTTCTTTGACAGCATCCCTCAGGACAGCTTTGTCATCGAAAAAGGCCTCCTGTGTGAAAACCTGCTTTCTATCACCAGCACCCAGCCCGAGCCTGATCTCACAGCAGATGGGATTTGGAATCGTGTTGAGTTTCTATACGAAGCAATCCCCTTGCGCAAAGATTATTATGAGGATGCCCGCTATAATCAGATTTTAGCCAGCTATGAAGAAGAATTCCCTGACACGGTCCTATCTTTCCCCAACCGAGGCTTAGATTGTCTACATTTTTGGCAGGGATTTGGCAACGGCCGTAACCTCATCCTCACCGCGGACAAGGGCAACACTATCCCCGATTCGCTTGTGACCCAAAAAGACACCATGCCCAAACTGCACGGCAGTTTTTCAATGATGGTCAACTATCACGCCATCAATCAGTTTGTCTTTATGAATGACGGTTTGGTTTTAAACACGCCCCATTACCAGGATAATCTGCAGGTTATTGCCTACATGTTGGGAAAAATTCCGCAAGATGGGTTAGAAACCCAACAGGCATTTATTGACGCCGTTGTTCACGGTGGCCCCGATGATTTCTTTGCCCTCGAAAACGCCATTACGATTCAGTATGAAAATATGAGCCTTGCTCAACTGCTTGGCTTTTTACGACTAAGTCACT
>JBCCFD010000258.1:0-10841 GCA_039029915.1 Chloroflexota bacterium | reverse complement strand
GTAGATGAAAATTCCAATACCGAAATGGGGGCTATTCTTAACGAACTGGCTCGAATCGCCCATACGACGGATACAACTATTCTCATTGTTCACCACACCAATAAATCGTTTAACGAGGATATTTTTTCAACTTTTCGTGGTGCTAGTTCTATCCGAGGTGCATATGATGTAGGGTTTGCTCTTGAACGGAAGCAGGGAGAAAAAGAAGCCAAACTGTACGTTGAAAGTAGGGATTTTGAAAGTACAAATATGACGCTGCGGCAGATTAATAACGGTACTGGTTGGGAATTCGTAGGAGCTGGGGAAATAATCGACAGAATCCGTAAAGGCAAAAGAACACTTGAAGCCTTAAAAGATATGAATGTAAATAATGATGGCGTCACTGCCGAGATGTTAGCAAGCTATCGTGATGTGACAGTTCAATCTATTCACAACGATTTAGATTCACTTATTGAGCATGGCTATGTCAAACGTATTGAGCGCGGCAGTAGTCGAAACGGCCGTATTCCTAACCTTTTCAAGTTAATTGAGGATGGGGTTGTACAGGATAATTGATTTGGGTTGAAATGGGGTGCGGTGGGTTGAAATGGTTGAAAAGGCTAATTTGCCTTACCGCACTTGCTTTGGTTGTTTTGCTTAAAGAGGTTTAAACAGATATGTATCGAGATGAGCGTAAGAACATGACAATCTATGTAAATAACACAATTCCAGAACGGATTAAACGATTAGCGTCCTCCCGTAATTTAAGTATGGCAGATTTAAGTAACTGGCTTCTTCTGTATGCTCTGAATGAGCTGGAAAACGGCCGTATTGAACCGCCAACGAAAGAGGTAAGACGAATTGTTGACATTTCAAAATAAAGATTAACTTTGCTTACAATTTTTGTGCAACTAAACATTCCTTCACGCCCCAATTTTTGGGCGGGAATTTCAAAGAAGTTTACAACTGAATATCAACCTGATTGCGTTATTGCGGAAAGGACGAGTAGAATTTGACCATGACAAAAACTGAGTGGATAACAACCGCCCAAGCCGCCAAAATTAGTGGGTATCATCTTATTCATCTCCGACGTTTATTACGAGCTGGTGAGATTGAAGGACAAAAATTTGGTACCGTTTGGCAAGTGAGTAAACAGTCGCTTGAAACCTATCTTGAAACGGCCGTAAATTCCAATGATAAACGGTGGGGACCAAAGCCCTGAAAAAAATTGAAATTTACAGAACGCTTTTTTCATACTATAATATGTATCGTAGCGATACATATTTGATCTAAAAGTAGGCTTCGCAGATGCGCCAACATCCACGAAGCCATACCCGACCGCTGGATGAAGCAGCGACGGGCTGAAAAATTCTAGCATATCCTGATGTGTGGTGCATGGTTACGGCCGTTTAACCCACATCTTCCTTCAGCCTTTCTGCAATCCAGCGGGAAGGCTGTTTTTATTTTAAGGAGGTGCAAATGATTTGACCTACTTATTGGCTGAAATTGAGTGAAAGGAAAAATTTCATGTATCAAAAAATTTTTATCAGTGAATACCATTTGGATGAACGATCTTCTCCACAGGACGCTAAACGGGTAATTGAACTATTAGCTGCTGAAGGATGGAATGTAGCGTATGGTGATCAGCCTTGGCAATTTGATGTAGTTGAAAAACGAGCATTATTTGAGCATTCATTTCTTTGGGCTTGCGAGGTTGTAAGAGTGCAGAAACGGCCGTTTAACGAAGAAAACATGCTTGAACTTGTTCGCAAGCGTTTCAATATTAATAAATGTCTAAAGCCATATGAAGCCCAATTGCTGGGAAATCAAGCTAAATGGTCAGAGTATCTAACTTGGTTACTAGAAACACCTGCCGATGTTATTTGTAAGTGGCTAAAGCCTGATAATCAAAAAAGCGCGTCCAAAGATTAACTTTGAACACGCCTCAATTGCGAGGAAGTCCAATTGCTTTGGAAGGGCTTTGGACTTCTCGCTCGCTATTTTACCAAATAGGAGCAAATTAAATGAATCAAAGATCAAGTCAAGCAGTAATGGAAATTTTGCATGAAGAATCACCAGATAAGGTTGGTGAGCGGTTTGTACAAATTCGACGTTGGGAAACGACCGTTGGCGAGAACGCTGAGCTGATTGTTGAGCATGGTACCCTCAATGATTTTGGCGAATTGATCACACAATGCCATGTCATGCCGTTTTTTATGACTGTTTCAGAAGTTTTGATGAGTATAGGTAAATAGATTATTTCAGGAGTGGATACGGCCGTATTCACTCCGAAGAAGGACATACAATAATGAAACGAGCAATATTATACGCACGGGTAAGTGGTGATGACAGAACAAATTCAACAAGCAGTTTAGAGGGTCAGCTAGAGTTGTGCCGAAAATATGCCAAGGATAATGGTTGGGAAATCGTTGGCGAGCTTGCTGAAGATTTTAGGGGGGCTAGTGGGGCAGATTGGAACCTACCCCAAATCAATAAAGCTCTCGATCTTGCAAAGGAGGGTCAATTCGATGTTCTGGTGGCAAGAGAATTAGATCGACTAGCTCGTGATTTAGCCAAGCAGCTTGTTCTGGAAACTGAATTCAAGCGATACGGTGTAAATATTAAATATGCAGTTGGGGACTATGATGATTCTTTAGATGGTGATTTGACCAAAAGAATACGAGGCGTAATTGCCGAATATGAAAGATTGAAGATTAGTGAAAGAATGGTGAGGGGGAGACGGCGAAAAGCTCAATCAGGGTATGTTGTGCTTCATGGAAATGCCCCTTATGGTTATGTAGCGGATAAAACAGAAGCAGGTGTTTTGCTCAAAGTAGACCCCAAAATTGCTGAGATTATCAAAATGATATTTGATTGGTACCTTCATAAGGGGTGGGGAACGCCAAAAATTTCTAAAAAGCTGAATGCATTAGGTGTTCCTCCACCATCAGCAATTAAAAACAGAGGTGAAACTCCTAAAGCGAAGAAATGGAACTATTCCCAAGTTTTAAGAATCCTAAAAAATAAAACGTATATGGGTGAGTGGATGTACGGAAAGCGTAGAAGACGAGGTGAGAATCCAAGTGATTACCATATTACAGTGAAAGTCCCTTCAATTATTAGCAAAGAAATGTATGAATTGGCTCAAGAGAAAGTGAAATCAAACGCTAAACTTTCGACCAGAAATACCAAACGACAATATTTGTTAGCTAAAAGATGTTTTTGCAAGTTATGCCAAACATCAATGTCTTCGTTCACAAAGATCGATAGAAACAAGCCTTATTCCTACTATCGTTGTCCGGTTAAGTCTATTCAAGAAACGCATTATGCTCAAAAGACCTGCGAAGCTCGTAAACACTATAGAGTGAACTATTGGGATATAAGAGTTTGGGAAGAGATCAAATCATTTTTATCACACCCAGAAAAATTCAAAATTGGAATTAGAGAGTTTCAATCTGATCAAGAAGAGCAAAACACCCCGCTTTATGAGCGAATGAATATTATTGATGAATTGATTTCTAAGAAGAATGATGAGTTAACCAGACTTTTAGACCTTTACCTTTCAGGTGAATTCAGCAAAGAACTTTTGCATGATCGTAAAAATCATCTTGAACGAACCTTAGAAGCCTTAGTCAATGAGAAGATCACTCTTGAATCTCAAATCAGTAGTGTCATTACAGATGATCAAATTTCTGAGTTAGAAGAATTTGCTTCCCAAATTGCTGAAGGTTTCCTTATTGCAGAAAATGACTTTGAAACCAAAAGAAAAATAATTGACTATTTAGGCGTAAAAGTAATCTTTTCTTATGAAGATGGAATTGAGATTGCCGACGTATATTGCGATGTCGGTCATATAAAAATGCTCGTGATGGGTCAAGAATTACCTACCCTTCAAAATTCTTCTCGCCAGCCTCTATCGCCAACTTCAACCAATTCTCCATTGGAGGGATCGGACAGCTATAGGTCGATTGGTATGCACAGTACGGACTGTACGCATAATTAAAGTCAATTACAAAGATGTCGTCGCTGAGCTGGCGAATGGCGGGACGGCCGTTATCCATGTAGCGGCCAGCGCCATACGTCTCTTTGCCGCTGGTGGCATCGCGGAAGGGGAGGAAGAACTCTTGGCCGTAAATGTCGCTGAAGATCGTTAGTTCCGCTTCTTCACCATTGACTGTGAATGAGAAACGGCCGTATTTCCTGTAAGGACGATTATCACCCGTGCTCGTTTCCATAGTGACCATCGGCGTCGCTTGAGGAAATCGTTCTAGCTGAACCTGAAAAACTAGGTCAGGATTGTGGTCGTAATATTTCAACCCCTCAAAATCGAGCCGTTGCTCTTGAGGGATGGGGGATTGAGGGTGGCGTCCCATAAATTGGTCAATCTGGGCGCGTAGCTGTTGCAATTCGTTCATTGGGTTCTCCAAATGTAAGTGCCAAGTTTTTGGTATGACTTGTCACCGTTTGACAGGTTGTTTTATTTTCTTTTGTTTAGATGGGGTGTACTTTGGAGGACTTACGCGGATAGTATTTTAGCGAGTCAGGATTTCGGTTCATCAGCTGTGTCTTTTACTGAATCACTGAAACCCTGACTGCTTGATAATTTAATTCAGCTCTTCTTCGATGGCTGCTGACATCGCTTCGAAGCTAAAGGAAACTTGACGGCCGTTTACGAAAAAGGTGGGGGTGCCACGTGCGCCTGCTGACTGAGCGTCACGAATCGCATCGGTGACAAAGGTGCGGTATTTGCCTGAGTCAACACACGTATCAAATGCTTCTCGATCAACGCCGACTGCTGTGGCGATTTCTTTGACGCGGTCGCTGGTAAAGGCTGGATAGGTTTCCAGATTTTCAAAGATATAGTCGTGGTACTCCCAAAACATGCCTTGTTCATGAGCACACTGGGCGGCTTCGGCTCCTCTTGGCGAATTGGCAGTAACCACAGGAAAATGCTTAAATTCAAAAGCGACCTGATCCCCATACTGCTGTTTCAACTGCTCTTTAATACCTAAGTTATGCCACTGCCGACAAGCTGAGCAGGCAAGATCGCCATATTCAACAAGAATGACGGGGGCATCTTTTGAGCCGTCTATCGTGGGACCAAAAGATTCAACTAAATCTGAGGTGGCCACCGCGCCTGCATTGCGGAACATGGCTAAGCCCACAAAGCCGCCTACAAGGAGAACAACAATCCCAATAATGCGGATTTGCTTCATGCGGGCTTCGCGTGCCTTCAAATCAGCCCGCGCTGTCTTTTTGGATTTAACGGCCGTTCTTGTGGCCGATGCTGTTTCTTGAGGTTTTGGATTTGCTGTTGGGGTTTGCTTTTTTGCGTTATTTCTTTTCTTAGATGATTTCTTCTTCGCCATTAGGCCTCCGGCTTACTGTATTGGTGTACTGGGATATTGGTATATTGAGGATTGTATGCGTTTCAATACCATAAATATGACCCATATCACATGAGCGATGTTATCACGACCGTATTCCACCCAATGTAAGAATTGCTACTTTGTTTTCTTATCTCTAAGCAACCTGAAAAATTGCTGGAGTAGATCAGCCGCCTCTTGTTCTAAGACGCCTTCAGTCACCGAAATCTTATGATTAAATCCTTTGGCATTAATGACATCAACAATCGAGCCATCGGCACCGAAGCGAATATCCTTAGCCCCATAAACTAAACGGGGTAAGCGCGCTTGGATCATTGCGCCCGCACACATGGGGCACGGCTCAAGTGTGCAGTAGAGGGTGACATCCAGTAAGCGCCAATTTTTGAGATAAACGGCCGCTTCCTTTAAGGCAATAAGCTCCGCATGCGCGGTTGGGTCTTGCCATGTTTCTTTGTGGTTAAACCCAGTGCCGATGATTTGATCGTTCCAAACGGCAATAGCGCCAACAGGGACCTCTTCTAGTAAAACGGCCTCTTTTGCAAGCTTTAGCGCTTCCCGCATCCATTTTTTGTCAATTTCAAGCTGTTCCATGGAAAGAATTATAACAATGTAGGGGAAAAGTCTGGAAGTTATCCCGATTCTTTGTCATAATGAGGCGTCGGATGTTGTTTTTCAAATGACACCTTGTTTTTTTTATGTTTGTGATACTTACTTGAAAGGGTGGTGTAAATGAAAAACAATAATGATAAAGGCAATATGACAAATCAAAACTACGAGAATGGACTAACAAGCGCTACTGATCCGGATGCTTCAGATGAAAAAAAGAAAAAGCGGCATGCCTGTATGCCTGCTCCGTTTACATGTGGCTGCCTTTTATTCTTTGGTATCCCTATAGCGCTTTCAGCATTCTTTGGACTTTATGGTGCTCAAATAGGGCAGGTTCTTTCTAACATTACAGCCACAATTGAGGCCACACCCATTCCCTAAAAACTATTTTCTAGTAAGCTCGGTAAAATAAATCAAAACAGCGTTGAATTAAGACTTTCGGTTTTAATGGGTCTTCTGACAAAACTATGAATGTATTGAAAAAAAGTAGCTTGGTTTTATTGATCAGTATTTGTTTGGCAATTGTTTTAACTAGCTGCGGTGAGCCAGAACCACCTGAAACAGTATTGCCCACCTTAGCCCCGATAGTAGAACAACCGACAGTCGAGCCGACACCTACGGCAACGGCCGTTCCTCAGCTTGATGAAAGCGTCATCGATTGGCCTCCGCAGGTAATCTTTACAAGCCCTGCCGTGGGTGAGCCTGCTTTGCTAGACGGGGCGATTACAATTCGCTTTGATCAGGCGATGGATCAGGCCTCTGTTGAAGCGGCCTTTGATGTCTCCCTAACTACGGGGGATAAAGTAAGTGGACAGTTTGCGTGGCCACGTCCCGACACGGTGCTGTTTACCCCTGAGTCAGTGCTAGAACCCACTCAGCAGCTGACCGTGCAGATCGGTGAAACGGCCGTTTCTACCAACGGTCTCACCTTGCCTGAAGCGATTCGTTACGAACTGGAAACAGTTGGCTTTTTGCAGGTGGGGCAGGTTGTGCCAGCTCAAGACACCTTGAATGTTTTGCCAGATAGCCCCATCACGATATTTTTTAACAAACCCGTTGTGCCTTTGACATCAACGGATCAACAGGACAATTTGCCGCAACCGCTCCAAATTTCTCCAGCCGTTGAAGGAAAAGGCAGCTGGATTTCCACCTCGGTTTATCAATTTAAGCCCCGCACCGTTTTGGATGGGGCAACGACATATACGGTGTCTGTTGATCCCAGCTTGGTCGACATCACCAACGGCCGTTTACAGCAATCGTTTAGCTGGCAATTTTCAACCATCTCCCCCAGCGTTTTAAACATCACCCCTCGAAATGGCGAGACTTTAATTCTGCCAGACGATCCGCTGCAAATTGAATTTAATATGCCAATGGATATTGAGTCAGCTGAAAATGCGATTGAACTGCGGGGCGGCACGGCCGATTTAAGCTTCGCATGGTCAGAAGATGCCCGCTCGGTCACTTTAACGCCTGAAACGCTGCTCGATTTGGACGCAAGCTATGAATTAACTGTGGATACCTCGGCGCTCGCCGCTAATGGGAATGCTGGACTGGCTGAAACGGCCGTTTCTCTATTCCAAACGGTGCCGTTCCCCGCTATTTTAGGTACCTTTCCTGCCAATGGCACCATAGCGGACCGTTTTCAGCAGGGCGTAACAATTCAGTTTGCCTCACCGATGGACCTAGAGACGCTCGAAGACCAAATCGCAATCCGGCCCGAGCCCGAAGGGTCCATAGATTACTTTTTTAATCGTTTTAGTAATGAATTGAGCATTCAGTTTGAATACACGCCCAGCGAAAGATATTCTGTGACCGTGCCGCGCGGTGCGGCAGACCTGTACGGAAATACAATCGGAGAGCCATTTGGGTTTGTGTTTACGACCCCACCGCGTGCACCTGTACTTTCATTTAACCTGCCACAAAACAATATTGCGCAGCTGAGCAGCAGTTTTGTAACGCGAGCCGATTTGATTCACGTGAATGTGTCAGATGCCACCGTGGAGCTGTATGATATCGGGTTGCCGCTTGGGTTACTCAATCGGTTTTCTGATATCTCAGATTATCGGCCAGCGGCGTTACCATTGCGAAGCTGGGAGCTTGAGCTGGATACAGCAGAGAATGAAGCGGGTGTTGTTGGCCTTCAGCTGTCTGAGTCAGGTGCATTACCCCCGGGCATTTATCTGTTGACCGCACAATCTGCGGACCTGACGGATGAATCTCGCTTTTGGCAAAATCAGCGGCAAGTTGTGGTCGTTTCGGACACCAATATTGTCGTAAAGCATCATTTTGATGCTGTTTACGTTTGGGCCACCGATTTGCGGTCGGGTCAACCGGCACCTAATCTGTCGCTGTCTCTCTATGATGATCAAGGGGTTTTACGGGAAACGGCCGTTTCTGACTCAAATGGGTTTGCCACGTTTGATTACGATTTCCAAGGCGCCTATCTTAATAGCGTTACTGTTGTTGCGAATGAACCGGGGCAGGTTGGCTTTGGAGTCGCCTCAAGTTTGTGGATTGGAAACAGCGGGCCGTGGAATTTTGATATTCCTAACGAACTGAGTAACGATCGAGAGCAATTTGTCTACATCTACACGGATCGACCCATTTATCGGCCGGGAGACACGGTCTATTTTAAAGGCATTGCTCGGGATAATCAGTATAGTCGGCATAGCCTGCCTACCTTTAATCTTGTGCCGGTCACGCTAAGCTTTAGCGGCTTTGCAGATGGGGAATCATACAGCGAGCAGGTCGACGTGTCGCTCAGTGAAAATGGTACCTTTAGTGGTGAATTTACCCTGCCAGAAGATTTAGCGGTGGGTAATTACGGGCTAACGATTAGTCAGGAAGGGCTTTATGTAGAATATCGCATAGTCGTTGCCGAGTATCGCAGACCGGAACTGATTGTTGCTTTTGTTGAGGAACTTAATGAATCACTGCGAGGCGAAGCCGCAACGCTTGAGCTTTCGGCTGATTACTTCTTTGGTGGGCCAGCCATAGACTTACCGGTGCAGTGGACCGCAACGGCCGTTTCTAATAATTTCAATCCGATCGATAATTTTGATCCGTTTGCTGGCTCTTTTAGCTCGTTTTTAGGCTCTGGAGAAGGGGTGACGGATGAAAACGGCCGTTTTCAAATTGAACTGTCCCCTGAATTGTTGGATGATGTCCAGGCCGGAACAGTCATAGTTTTAGTCGAAGCAACCGTTACTGATTTATCTAACCTAACCATAAGTACGAGGACTGATTTTACATTCCACGCTGCCGAAACGTATGTCTCAATTCAGGCAAGCCCCTTCGTTCTATCAGTCGGTCAAACAGCAGACCTGTTGGTCAAAACCACTGATTGGGCTGGATTGGCGATGGCCGATCAGCTTATTGAACTGACCTACTTTAGTCGTGAGTGGGTGTCAACCTCGACCACGAACTTCGCGGGTTACACAACCGCTTGGGAAGCGATTGACACTGAGCTTGGCAGTGAAACGGTCATTACCAATGGCTTTGGTGAAGCGACTACCACCTTCACCCCTGAAACAGGTGGCAGCCTTGTCGTCAAAGCGGTCGGTACTGACCGGACGGGCCGAACCTTTACAAGTGAAAGAACGCTTTGGGTTGGGGGTGTTAACGGCGTAGGGTGGCGCTTAGACCCGCGTAATAAGCTGCTCAATATTCGCGTCGATAAAGAGGCGTATCGCGTCGGCGACACGGCCGAATTACTGATTGAATCGCCCTTTGATGAACCCGTGCAGGCGTGGCTGACCATTGAACGGGGCGACCTGATCAATCAACAGCTCATCACCCTAAATGGAAACAGCGAACTCCTAACGATTCCAATTAGTGAAGCGTATGCGCCCAATGTTTTTGTGATGCTAACGGCCGTTAAGCCATTTAATCCAGATGATAGCGAAACACCTCAGGCTGATCTAAGGTACGGTGTGGCTGAACTGATTGTGAATCCAGAACAGTTTGTGCTTGATGTTACCTTAACCCCTCAAGCGGATAACTTAGAACCGGGCGAAACGGCCGTTTTTGATATTCAAGTTACTGACTCTAACGGCAATCCAGTTGCCGCAGAACTGTCGCTTGCTCTGGTTGATAAGGCGATTTTAACCTTAAGGGAAGACACAGCCTTACCTATTGACGAAGCGTTTTATATGCGCCAGCCGCTCAGAAGTCGCCTTGGGTCAGGGCTATTTCTCTCTGGTGAAAATTTGCCGCTTGAAGTGCCGCTTGAAATTTTAGGCCGTGGTGGCGGCGGTGGTGGCGGTGGTGGGTTTGCTGCTGAAACGGCTGCGGATGGCGCCATTGCCAAATCAAGCGAGTTCGAAGATGAGGCCGCCCGATCAGAATTCCCTGATACCGCTTACTGGGAAGCGGTCGTCAATACGGATGCTGCGGGCCAAGCGACCGTAACCATTGAGTTGCCCGATACGCTTACAACTTGGGTGTTACGCAGCAAAGCGGTCACTGAAAATACGCAGATTGGTGAAGCAGAGGCAGAAATTGTTACTACGCTACCTTTGATTGTGCGTCCCGTAACGCCCCGCTTTTTAACCGTTGGAGACGTAGTTCAATTGAGTGCCATTGTTAATAATAATACGGATGCAGCTCTGGAAACGGCCGTTTCTATTCAGGTAGCTGGTGTCCAACTCAACGACGATGCAACCCAAACCGTGACGGTGCCCGCAAACGGCCAAACTGTTGTTCAATGGCAAATTACCGTACCCGATGACGCCCCCTTTGCTGATTTCACCTTCCGAGCAGAAGCTGGGGAGCTTGTTGATATCACCAAACCTTCATTTGGGGTTGGCCCAAATAACCAAATTCCTATCTATCAATATACTGCCCGTGATATTGTGGGCACATCAGGCG
>JBCCFD010000257.1:0-10877 GCA_039029915.1 Chloroflexota bacterium | reverse complement strand
CCGAAGCGTCATGACCGGAGAAGATGATAGGGTCCGCAGCAGGATTAGCCAGATTCCAGAGGCGGATGGTGGCGTCAGAGCTGGCGGAGGCGAGGGAATTGCCATCAGGGGAGAAGGCGACTGAGTTAACCGAAGCGTCATGACCGGAGAAGATGATGGGGTCCGCAGCAGGGTTAGACAGGTTCCAGAGGCGGATGGTGGCGTCAGAGCTGGCGGAGGCGAAGATAGTGCCATCGGGGGAGAGTGTGACCGACCACACTGGAGCAGTATGGCCTACAAGTGGGGGAAAAAGGCTGCCGCTTAAATCCCAAAGGCGTGCCGTACTGTTGTCACTTGTAGTGATTACAGTGTTGCCATCAGGAGAGAAGATAGCAGAATTGACCGAATCTGTCTGGGCATCGACGATGGCGATAGGGTTACCGTTTATATCCCAAAGACGGGCAGTATTGTCCCCACTCGTAGTGAGTATAGTGCCGCCATCAGGAGAGAAGGCAGCAGTTCTAATCCAATCAGTATGGCCGTCGAAGGTGGCAATAGGATTGCCGTTCAAGTCCCAAAGACGGGCGGTACTGTCTAAGCTAGCGGTAAGGATGGTGTTTCCATCGGATGAAAAG
Organism: Chloroflexota bacterium; assembly: GCA_039029915.1. Lineage (GTDB taxonomy): Bacteria > Chloroflexota > Anaerolineae > Promineifilales > Promineifilaceae > QQUD01. The sequence goes on along the minus strand of JBCCFD010000257.1, from coordinate 10,263 downwards.
AGGGCAGAATCAACCGAACCGATATGGCCGTTAAAGGTTACAAGAAGGCTGCCGTTTAAATCCCAAAGACGGGCGGTAAAGTCACCACTTGTGGTGAGTACATTGTTTCCAGTAGGTGAAAAAATAGCTGATCTGACCCCATCAGTATGGCCATTAAAGGTAGCGATAAGGTTGCCGTTCAAGTCCCAAAGGCGGGCGATACTATCATAACTCGTTGTGAGAATATTGTCGCTATTTGGGGAAAAGCCTGCTGAGGTAACACGATCGGCAGGAATTAAGACGAGACGCCTGCCGTTTGAATCCCAAAGGCGAGCTGTATTGTCACCACTTGTAGTTAGGATAGTTCTACCATCAGGAGAATAGATACCAGTCTTAACCCAACCAGTATGTCCTTCGAGGGTGGCGAGAGAGTTACCGTTTAAATCCCAAAGGCGAGCTGTATTATCATCACTAACTGTAAGGATGGTGTTGCCATCAGGAGAGAATGCCGCAGAGTTGACACTGCCAGTATGACCTTCGAGTATGGCGAAAGGGTTACCGTTTGAATCCCAAAAGCGAGCTGTGTTATCGTCACTAACTGTAAGGATAGTGTTACCATCTGGGGAGAATATCGCAGAGTTGACACTGTTGGTGTGGCCTTCAAGGGAGGCGAGAGAGTTGCCGTTTAAATCCCAAAGGCGAGCTGTGTTATCGTCATTAACTGTAAGGATAGTGTTACCATCTGGGGATAGGACGACTGATATAATCCAATCAGTATGGTTGCCAAGAGTATTAGACAAAAAAGGTGTGTTTATGCTGTTTTGAAGGGATTGATAATATAGCGTGCTATCCCTTCTTGAATCTTGGTTAATTAGTGCTGCTTCTATTGCTAATAATCTCCGCAAGTCAATCACACCACTCCCTGTTTCAGTGTCTATTGCTTGGTAAGCTAATGATTGAGCTAATAATTGACGAACTTGTGACTCAGCCTCAAATCTTAAGGCCTCAGCCGTGGCTTGAGCGTTCAGGGCATTTTGTGCATCAATCTCAGCTCGACCTAAAGCAAACGTGGCTGTGGCTTGAGCGTTCAAGGCATTTCGTGCATCAATCTCAGCTCGACCAAAAGCAATCTCAGCTTGATCTTGAGCGACTACGGCTGTGGCTTCAGCAAATTGGGCATTGTCCCGTTGAATTTGGGCTTGATTACTATTGTTAAAAGCGATGATAGCTAAAAAGATAACTAAAATGGAAACAAATAACAGCCCTAATGTAAAGAGTCGGAACCGACGCGCGTTTTTAGCATCTTCATTCGCTTTTACCTTGCGTGCTTCTTCTTGTTCTTCACGCTGTAATTGCAATTTTTGGCTAGACGCTAAAAAGGATTTAACGAGTGGCTCAGCAGTTTGGCTCTGGGCCGTGTTTAAAGCGCGGACAAGCTGTTCATCTCGTAATAAGAGGTCAGCAGGTTTGCCTGCTTGTTCCCAAGCTAGGGCCGCTTGAGTAACCGGGCTTTGATTAAGAACCCACTGCTGATTGGCCTGCAAAATGGGGGCAATAAAGCGATCGTGAACGAGTTCATACCAAGTGCCACCCGAACGGATCTCAGCGCGTAAAATATATTGTCTAGCCAGCGAGTGCACCACGCCATTGGGTAGGCCTGCGGTGGACGTTTCTCCTTGGTACACCGTGCCGCGCGTCTCTGCCTCCGTAATGAGCTGTTTTGTAAACCAGTTGCGTAATTCGAGCTCTGAATAGGTTTGCTCTTGGAGCGTTTGCTGGATGGTTTGTTCATAAAATTGGGCTAAGGCGGTGTCAACATCCCCTAATTGGGCCAAATCGTCTTCCGTAATGGGGGCCAACGGCCGATTTTTTAAATTTTGCCACAGCTGATAGCAAACCACTTGGAGCTGGACTGGTTCAATGAATTCACCCAGTTGCTCGCCCGCCTCGGTTGATAAGGTGCGAATTTGCTGAAGATTGGTGAGCAAGGTGTGGGCTACACCATCAGCAAAGGGGCGTTTGCCAGCTACTGCTGGTGCCTCAATCGCCTGCCGGGCCGCTTCAGATTTCATCCTCTGCATGTAATATCGCGCCCGCATATGGCCTGGCACTAAGCGTTCATACGGGCTCAAGGCGGCCACATAATCTTCCCGTAGCGTTAAAAGCACCCAGAGTTGGGGATCGGCTAGCATCGCTTCTTTTAACTGCATAAAAAAGGGCGCTCGGTCCCGCCAGCGGTCGGGATGAGTCGTTATAATCTCTTCAAATTGATCGATAACTAAAATATGAGGCGGAACATTTTCTGTCGCTAGCCCTGAAACGCTTGGTGCATTAGGGTCATAATGATAATGCTCACCATCTTGGGTCGTTAGGCGGGCTAAATAGGTTTTTAAATCAATTTGGGTCAACGACTCATTGAATTTGCTGCCCTGTTCAAGGCTTTGCATTAGGTTGAAAGTATAGATGTTGTTGACAGTCACAATCCCTTCAGGTAGCTCACCGCTCACTCGTCCGACAGGTAATGTGATGAAGCCATCTTCCGCTTCTAAATCTGGCAGGAGGCGCGTGTTAATTAAGGAGCTTTTGCCTGCGCCTGATTGGGCATAAAAAAGCACTAGCCGCTGTGAAATAACCAGTGAGCGTAAATCCCGTGCCTCTTGCTCGCGGCCGAAAAAGAGGTGACGTTCTTTAGCTGAAAAGGGTCGTGGCCCAACATATGGGTTATCTAGATGTTCGCTCATTAGCTTTCCTGCCATCCTTGGTAAATCTCTTGCAAAAAGTCACCGGTTTCTCCCCAAACGACTTCAAATTCTGCTTCCTGTGCTAAATAGCTTTGCAAAAAATGTTTTTCGTGCTGATTGTCAAGCAGCTGGATAAACACGCTCTTGAGACGCGTTTCGGTGTCGCTCCCTTTGATCAATGTGCGGAAGATGGTGCGAAAATCCCAGTGCTGTAGACTGTACCCCAGCATAATCAATGAAGAGTCTGCCAAGGCGTGATGCACCCGCTTTGGCACGACTTCTGGATCACGAGAAATCGTGACCAAAAAGTCAAGGTGATCGTCTTCCGTTAAGACAAGTGACTCAGGATGTTGATCGACGCCGTGCAGATGAAAAACAAGGGGTTCTTTATCAGACGGTACGTAGTCAGCAGTTAATGGTGTAGGCAAGCTTTCTAAGCGGGTGTGCCAGCGACAAAACTCCGTTCTGGGTTTCTTGCCTGCCTTAATAAGGGCAGATTCGATAAAGGTGTGATAGCTGGTGGTAAGATAAATAGGCAACGGCATGTCAGCTAACAGCAAGAGCGGGTTGTTTGGCCCTTCGTCAAAGGCGGGCATGTTGAGCTGTTCTGCCTTTTGTGAAAAAGAAAGGCTGTTAAACTGGGCGTTTTCCTGTAATTCTTCGACCAATTCATCTTCCGCAATTGAGAAAAGCCCCATTTGAATAAAGCTAAGATAGATTTGCTTGATGTAATCGTTGTCTGCCCGAATTTCAGGATCAGCTTTGCTAAGCACCTTTTGATATTGGGTCATTTGGGTCAAATCATGCTGATCTGCGAAAGGGTAATCGATATAGCGTGCCCAGCCATCGACAATGTGCTTGTGGCGTTCGAAAACCAGTCGATTGCTGACTACATTGCTTATAAGGGGGAGCACCTTCCCTCTGTGGATGCGCTCAACGATGGTGGCTTTCCACCCTTTTTTGGATTGCTTGAGTGTGGGTATGTCGAAAACAGGCATTTTCTTCTCTTTTCTTTTCTGATTTACTAGGTCTAATTTAGGTAAACCGCAAGAAGTTTTTGGAGAAAGACAGCTTGCAAAATTTGCGGTTTCCTCGAGGAATTGGCAGTTTTTGTAGCGATTCTATTTTGTAAAATTTTCTGCCAATTACCTAAAGTAATGCAAACAGTTACGATGGGGTGAGTTTTAGTTTCCCAGCTTTTGATGTGAAAAATGTTCAGGTCTTGGTTAAATGAAACGTTCACAAATCGGCATCACTGGTTGGGAAGAACTCACTGCACCGTCTCATTGCCCTTGGACGATGCGAAAGCCGCGGGTTAAAGTCGTTTGTTGGGGGCGGGCGCTTCGTCTATTGGTTAACCTTGATGCTTCGATTGAGTCGCTGTAGCTTGCGCCACGCACAATACGGCGCAGGCGAAAACGGCCGTCTTCTGCCTCCATTTGCTCACGTTCATCATGTTGGTATGGGTAACTAAATTGGGGCACTTTGCGATCATCTCCCCATAGGGTGCTGGTCCACTGTTGTACATTGCCGATGAGATCGACACAGTCGTAGTGGGATGAGGAATGGTCGTAAGCGTTAACGGCCGTTAATTTCACATTCCCTTGATTACATTGCTTGTCTCGCCAATCATTACCCCAAGGGTATAAACGGCCGTTTGGCCCTCGCGCTGCCTTTTCCCACTCCGCTTCTGTGGGTAGGCGATACGTTTTTCGCGTTTGTTCACTGAGCCAGTGGCAGTAAGCTAAGGCATCATGCCAGCTGACCCCAACGACGGGTAAGTCCTGCCGATTTTTGAGAGGTTGGCCTAAAAACCAATCTCGCTTGTTTGGCACATCATAATTGGTTTGGCACACAAATTCGAAGTAAAGCAAATTCGTGATTGGATATTTGCTAATGGCGTAGTTGGCCAATGAAACTGTGTGAGAGGGAGATTCAGCTGGATACTCATCTGTGCCCATCAAGAAGGTGCCTTCCGGTACAAAAACTAATTCGGGCTCAAACGGCAAATCAATCGTGGGGAGGTCAGGCTGCTGGACGATATATGTATCACCGATGTTGATATTGCCACCAACGGTGTTGCCAATAAGCTGATTGCCGCTCTCGTTTTGATTGTGGCTATTGGTGTTGTTGATTTGGTCACCGACTTGATTGGTTTCATCAGACATACAGCTTCTTCCTACAGATTGCAATAACAACGATGCTTTATTGATGCTAAGCAATCGTAAACTAAAAAGCAAATTATTGCCCGTTATGAAGGGGTACAAAATGGATACAAAATTAGGGCGGTGGTTGTTTTTGTGAACCAGACTTCGACAGGCTCAGTCTTCGACTACATTTGACAGGCTCAGTCTTTGACGTTATTCGACAGGCTTAATCTTTGACGTTATTCGACAGGCTCACGCTTTGATGTTGGTTGAATATATGAGTAAGCTAAATAACCCCAGCTGGTTTTGATACAATTCCCAATCATGTCAATGAGATTTCGTTTTGCACTGGTGGGTGTGACGTTATTAACGGCCGTGTTGCGCACCCGCGCCCTGTTTATCAACGACTTTCACGCGGATGAGGCGCTGTTTGGCAGCTGGGCACGGCATATTGCGGTGTGGCGGGATCCGCTGTTGCTGACGCAGGCGGTAGATAAGCCACCGCTGCTGTTTTACCTGCAGGCGCTGTTTTATCCGTTTCAGGGGCCTGTTGAGTGGGCGGCGCGGCTACCAAACTATATCGCCTCAATTGTGCTGGTGCCGCTGGTGGGGGTTGTGGTGTGGAGACTGCTTCGACGCTGGGAAACGACCGTGTTCGCCGCTGCCCTTGTAGCGTTTTCCCCCATGCACATCCAATTCAGTGCCAGCGCCTTTACTGATCCTCTATTGACGACGTTTCTGTTTGCGGCCGTTGCTTTGCAACTTTTGTGGGCAAACCTCCGATCCCCGATCCCCAATCCCCAATCCCCGTTTCTCTGCGGTCTCTTCTTCGGCCTTTCCATTTTAACGAAGCACCAAGCGTGGCTTTTCTTGCCGCTGATTTTGGCAACTGGTCTGTTAATCAAATGGCGGAGGAGAAATTGGTTGGCATGGCTGAGGGGCTTTTTGCCGCTGTTGCTGGTGGGTTGGGGATGGGAACTGGTGCGAAACGGCCGTTTAACCCTCATTTCTGCGCAGGTTGATAATGTAGGCGGGTTTGGGCTGGTTGAGTGGGCAGAATTGGGGAACCGATTCGTTGAGTGGGGGAAGCTGGGGCAGTATGTGGTGAGTTATTGGGTGGTTGGGGTGTTGGTGATTGGGTTTTTAACACAAAGACACAAAGGGTGTAAGGGCGGAAAAGAAAGAAAAAAGCTTTCTTTTGTTTCTTTGAGTTCTTCGAGCCTTTGTGTTAAATATGTTCTCCACCTTTTTGCCTTCATCTTTGGCTATTCTGCCTTGCATCTTTTTCTCGATATTCCGGTATGGGATCGGTATTTTTTGCCGCTGGTGCCGTTAACGGCCGTGTTGCTGGCGGGAGTGTTTCATCAGATTAAAGTTCAGCCAAATTGGCGGATTGGTTATTGGTTATTGGTTATTGGGGTGTTGGTGCCGGGTGCGGTTGGGGGGATGAACGGCCGTTTTCCGATTGGGGCGCGTCCGTTTGCGGATAGCGGGGTGGGGGTCGTGGCAAACTCTCTGGCCGATGAGCCTTACGGCACCGTTTTGTACGATCATTGGTACAGTTGGCACTGGCGTTATCACCTGTTTGATAAGAAAGTACACCTTAACTGGTTCCCTGATGAAGATGAGTTGGTTATTGATTTAAACGGTTTTTACGAAGAAAACGCAGTCCGCTATCTCGCCTTGCCGAATGATGCTCGCAGTCTCCCTGTTGAATCAGCATTAGACGATGCTGGATATCTGCTGCAACAAGTGCCAATTGCCGGTGAATCCGATATTATTTTGTATCGTATAGAGCTAGAGGAATAAGGATAGAGTGTTGAGAATGAAGGGAGGTATTTGATGAAGTTCGAGATAATGACCACCTTTCTGCCTTGCAACCTTGCAACTCTGCAACTTTGCAACACCTAACACCTAACACCTGATACAACTATGAACGACACCTGGTCAGAAACGGCCGTTAAACGACTCCAATATTTTTACTACCGACTGCCGCCCTGGATGATTAACAGTGGGCTGCTCTTAGGATTGCTGCTTCTGTTTTTTAACAAGATGATCTTTAGCAATCTGATTTTGGCACGAGGGGATACGTTTTTATATTTTTACCCATACTGGGAGATGGCGGCCGAGGCGCTGCAGGCGGGGCGGGTGCCGCTGTGGAATCCATACATTTTTATGGGGGCACCATTTCTGGCAAATAGCCAAGTTGGCTTTTTCTATCCGCTAAACTGGCCCGTTTGGCTGCTTTTTGAGACGCCGTATGCGGTCAAGACGTCTATCGTGCTGCATATTTTTATCGCCGCATGGGGTGCCTACCTGGCTGGGGAACGGGCTTTAGGGCTTGAGCGGCAGGGTGCTTTGTTAACGGCCGTTCTTTTTGCCTTTGGGGGCTATTACACCGCCCAAATCGAGCATATTAACCAGATGCAGGGTCTAGCCTGGCTGCCTTGGTATTTGGTGATGCTAACCTTTGCCGGAGACGAGAAAGTCAGCTCAACCTTTATTGTCGTGGCAAAAACGGCCGTGGGGTTGACCCTGCTTTTTTCACTCCAATTTTTAGCGGGTCACACCCAAACCGTGTTTATCAGCATCGTGTTAGTTCTGGTTTGGAGCATTGCGAAGCTGCTTAACTATCATCTCAACGTCAATACGGAAGATGGCCTGCTGTTTCGCTTCTCCTATTTTCGGTTCCGAGCCAGAATTCCTTTTGCTTTTGTCATTGGGGGTGGATTAGCGGGCTTGGTCACGGCCGTACAGTTCTTGCCAACTTATCAACTGTCACAGCTTTCGAGCCGTTTTGGTGGCTTAACCATCAACGAAGTGCTCTCCTTTTCGCTCCATCCACTGTTGCTAACGCGTTCCTTGCTCCCTGCTATCAATCAATCTTTGTTTACCGAATATACCGCTTTTGTGCCGGGGTCGGCTCTCATTTTGGCTGTGATTGGCGGCTGGCAGTGGCGACGCTGGCGCGGTGTCACACCTGCGATTAGCCTGATTGCGGTTGGGTTGTTTTTTGGACTGGGGCAGTTTAACCCGCTCAACTGGCTGATTATGCGACTGCCGGGGTTTAACCTGTTCCGGGTGCCGGCCCGCTTTATGATTTTGTACGCTCTTGGTGTGGCCTTGCTGGCTGGCCTTGGCTGGCAAATTGTGCAGGATCGCTTTTTGCTGCGCACCTTGTCTTGGCGAGAGGTACCTGAACGGGCTCGAGAGACGCTGTGGCACATGGAACGGCCGTTGCGCATTGGCGTTTATCTGCTGATTGGGCTTATTTTGTGGAGCACCATCGCCACAATTTTGTCCGTTTTTGTAGCCACAGGACCGGAAGCGCCTTATGAAGCGCCTAGCTTGTTGACCCTGCTGATTTGGTTGCTTGAATTAGGGTTTGTGTTCTTGTGGTTGAGCGGTCAGCGGATTAGATACGACGGTTCGGTGAGACTCAAGTTTGTTATTTTGCCGGGGCGGGTGCGCAATCCGCTGTGGATTAGTCTGATTATGGTTGGGCTGCTATTTTGGGGGAGTCGGACGCAACCTTATCACCTGAATTTGACCACGCCAGAGGCGTATTTTGATATTCGGCCAGCGGTGAGTCGGCTACAAACGGCCGTTTCTTGTCAACCATCACCAAGCTGTAATGAAATTCCCGGGCGCATTTTGAGCCTGTCCAATATCCAGTTTGATCCGGGGGATATGGGGGAACTGGCGACGATCTATGATGATCAGCTAACTCCAATTGGCTGGCAGGATTATATCGTGGCCATCAAGCAAAAAGAGATAATTGGCCCTAATTTAGCGATGACCTTTGGCTTAGCAACGGTCGATGGGTTTGACGGAGGGGTGCTGCCGCTGCGCAGCTACAGTGAACTGGTGGCGGATTTAATCGATGGCCAAGTAACGACAGACGGCCGTTTACGTGAGTATTTAACGGCCGTTCCTGAGGCAGAGTGGCTCGATCGGTACAACGTGCAGTACGTCATCACTGATAAAACGGGGGATGTGTGGCTTGATGTAACGGCAACGCAAAACGCTTTTTTTGATATGCAGCACCCCGTTCAGTTGGAAGCTGGACAATCGGTTGAGGTGGGCCACTTGCCTGACTTTGAGGCGAATCGGCTGCTGATTGCCTCAGCTGCCCAATCGTCACCTGTGCTTACGATGCAGCTTGCGTCTGGAAATGAACAGACTGTTGAGGCTGAGCAGATTAGTGACGTTTTGTGGCAGTATTCTTGGGAAGACATCGGGGCGTTAGAAACGGCCGTTTTGCAAGCCGTCGATCCCCTAATCATTCAAGGGGTTTCATTATTTAATAGCGAGACAGGGACGTTCCACGCCCTGGTGCTTGGTCAATATCGGCTGATTCATTCGGGCGATGTCAAAATCTACGAAAACTTAGATGTCAAACCGCGCGTTTGGGTCGTTTCGGGAGCGACTGACGCGACCGTTGAAATTCAGGCTTTTGATTTTGAAGCGGTTTCTATTCGCGTAGTCACCGATGAAGAAACGACGCTCTACTTTTCAGATACCTACTATCCAGGTTGGGTGGCAACTGTTGATGGCACCGAGGTGTCGATTGAGCAGCCAGATCAGCTCACCCGAGCCATCGAAATTGAGGCTGGGACACATGATATTCGCTTCTTTTTTGATAATCAGGCGTTTGTGGTGGGGCGTTCGCTCACGATTGTAGGATTGGTGATTTTAGGCTTTCTGTTACTGACGTTTACTGTCTTAGCCTTTAATCGCTCGGAATATGCCTGATGCAAGAGTAATAGCCATAACAAGGAATTATTTATGTTTTCAAGACCAAAATTAGGGGTCAACACGGCCGTTTATAGCAACACGCCTCTAGCTGATTCAATTGAACAAATCGCCCAGCTCGATGTAGATGGCGTGGTGATTAAACAATTAGGCGAACTGCCGGACAATAAAAATTTAAACCTCTATGGGCTTCAGATATTTGGTATTGAAGCCGCTGATTATGGGTTTGGCCAGATGCCGGAGAATTTTGAATTGACACTGGATTGGTGTCAGGGCCAGCGCTGCCAATTTGTTGTCATTCCGAATCCGCTTCAGTTTGAACCCACCACCGCCGCGCAAGCCCAGCAGTTTGTGACCGATGTGCAGCAGATGGCCGATACGGCCGTGTCTAAAAAGATCAATATTGTGGTTAAAGTCGCGCATCGGTTTGAAACCACCTTGCTCAACACGCTCAGCGACGCTGAAGCGTTTATTGAGCAAGTGGGCAGGCCAAATGTTAAAGTTGAGCTTGGCACTTTTGATCTGCAAATTGAAGAGCAAGACGGGGCCGGGCAAATGGGACGCTTAGGCGAACGAATCGCATTTCTGCGCATGTCTGATTCAAATCAAGGCGCAATAGGCGAGGGGAATATGAAGCTGGG
>JBCCFD010000256.1:0-10920 GCA_039029915.1 Chloroflexota bacterium | reverse complement strand
GGTCTTTAGAAAATCATGCGGGTCAACAAGGGTAACATCAAGCCCGGCTTTGGCATACACTCCTTTATCCCGTGCCCAAATCAGTCCGGCAAATTGACAGTTCAAATACCAATCTAGAACAAAAGTAAATGGGGTCATAAAATGGCCACTAATTCAAAATAAATTGCTAGAAATTCAAACTCATCATTTGGGTGTCCAAAGTAGTCGTTATGGTCATCAATAAACGCTGATAAACTGACCTCCCCTGAAAAAGCTGGGTCTTCGCGCCACAGTCGTTCAGGGATTGCACCCCATGTGGCTAACTCAACGGCCGTTACCCGAATCTGACAGCGAGGCTTTGTTTCCTTATCAAAAATAGTGTAAATCAGCCCAACATGGAGGGGGGTGTTGTACTCGTCTACGCCTAAACTGGATTCGATAGGCCAGGCGGTGGCGGTTTTACGGCCGTTTATAATTTGCTCAACAAGGATAGAGTTATCCCATTTGATTCGATGCGGATGCACACTATTCTTCATTTTTTTGATTTCCTATTGTTCCGCCATGGAATGTCATTTGGTAAACGGTCTTTCCTTTATAATTAATGAACTCTTGACCGGTAAAAAAAGCTAGATCGCCTTGCACATTATTCTTATAGCGGTAGGCGCCATTCTCGTAATGAGCTGGCCCTCGCATGAGATGAGTTGGGTCAGGTTGACCGAGAACTTCTCGTTGAAACGCATAAATCTCAGCCATTGGCCGGATATTAGAAAGCACCTCAGCCATATAGTTCTTCATCCAAACAACTCTGCCCTTGTGCCAAACGAGCTCGTGCCCACCGTAGGGATTGTAGCCTGCGTACCGATCTCGATATCCCCAATCGTCTCGGTCGTAAATCATTTGCTGGGTGCCATCACCAACGGCCGTTCCGTGCGGGATGGCATAAGTGATCCGCCGCGCCTCAACTAAAAATTCAATAAGCGCTTCCATATAGGCTTATGCTCGCCCAGAGGCACGCAATGTTTTCATAATCGATTCGCCGTAGGTGTCTTCCAGCTTGACCTCTTCTTCGACACCATCGACGGAAAACGGCCGTATGCTACCGTACAGCCCTGGTTCTAAAAAGAAGGCGATGGAGCGACGCTTAACACCCTGCCCTAAAACGCGATGGGGGGTCGCGAGTAAACGGCCGTTAGTCTGCGCCTCTAGCGCATCACCTAGATGCACTGAATATCCTTCTTCAACCTTAGGAATATAGTTCCACTCCCCGGCCGGAGATTGCATTTGCAGCCCCTTCGCATCCTGCCACAAAATGGCGAGCCCGTCGTTGTCGGTGTGTGCGTCGTGGATTTCAGGGCGTTTGACGCCCCCATCATCCCGCAGGTTTTTGGCTTTTTGGTCAGGATAATGGAGTAATCGCAGCGTTGAGTTACTTTCGGCATACCGAGCGGCAGCGGCAGAGGCGTCTACTTTAAGATAGCGGGCAATCGATTCAATAAGCAAGATGCCAAACGTTTCAAAGGTGTTGAAGTAGTTGATCATTCCCTCTTTCCAGCCGGGCATTTGCTCCTCAGTCGGCCATTCATTGTGTTCGATAGCGGCCTTGATGCCATCAATCGGAGGGGCCTTAACGGTTGGCTCTGGTCCCATATCAAAAAATTGCTTGCTGTTTAAATCTTCTGGATTGCGCCGCAGTCCGCGATACCCTCGCGTGCTGTTAGGATTTGAGAATCGATTGCTCATGTGCATTTTGATCTCTTCTGACTGATGGAACAGCGAGAAGAAAAGGTTCATTTTCTCTTCGTCAGGCTTAAGGGCATCGGGCAAACCAGTAACCATAAAGGATGACATCGTCTCACACGCCTGACCAATTTGCCGGTCAACTGCGTCTCGCGCGGCAGTGTCATTACCAAACAAGGGAGAAACATCAATAATGGGAATGGGATTTTGGGACATGGGAAAGTTCCTTTTGGGCTGAGAGCTGTAGGCTAATAGCTAGTCAGCCTTTCAGCCTTTCAGCCAGTCAGTAAATTAAATTGTTATTTTATCTAGAGCGTTGGCAAATGCCTCCCTCTAGCTTTAGCTCATATTCGGGATAAATCCCAACAACACGTTTCTAAGTAATTTTCAGAAAGTATCTTGACTTCCTGAGCACAAAATGAAAATTACATACAGGAGAACAAAAACTGATACGAAGCTGTTTTATTTCAAGATACTTTTTGTTCTCCACTTTCTCTTTACTCTTATCGCTCCGGACCAATGACTGGATGGGGAACATAGGGTTCTTCAAGGTAGGCAAGTTCTTCGGCGGTGAGGCTGATGTTAAGCGCATCAATGGCTTGGGTGAGGTGGTGCATTTTGGTGGCACCAACGATAGGGGCGGTGACGGTGGGTTGATGCAGGATCCAAGCGAGGGCGATTTGGGCGGGTGAAACGTCGTGTTTGGCGGCTAATTGGACAACCCGCTCGACAACGGCCGTATCTGACCCCTGAAAATAGTAATCATCAATAAAAACATCTGATTGGGTGCGCTTCGTGCCTTCCTCAAATCGCTTTTGACTACCGGCTAAAAAGCCTCGGGCGAGCGGGCTGTAAGGGGTCAATCCCACACCCTCTTCCTCGCAAAGGGGTATCATTTCTCGTTCCTCCTCACGGTAGATAAGGTTGTAGTGATTTTGCATCGACACAAAGCGAGACCATCCTTTAAGTTCAGAAAGATATAAACATTTGGCAAAGCGCCACGCCTCCATTTGAGAGGCACCGATGTAGCGCACCTTGCCCTGCCTGATTAGATCATTGAGCGCTTCGAGCATCTCCTCCAGCGGTGTTTCAGGATCAAGACGATGCACAATGTATAGATCGATATAATCTGTACCGAGTCGCTTGAGAGATTTTTCGACGGAGTTCATGATGTGGTGGCGCGACATGCCGCGATCGTTGATATCGTCGCTCATCGGGTAAAAAAATTTAGTGCCGATGATGACATCTTCACGACGGGCAAAATCACGCAGAGCCCGTCCGGTGACTTCTTCGCTAACGCCGGTGGCGTACCAATCGGCCGTGTCAAAAAAGTTGATACCTGCTTCGATTGCGGCTTTGATAAATTCACGGCTTTCAGGCTCATCGAGCACCCAGTCGCGCCATTGAGACGTGCCATAGCTCATCATGCCCAAACAGAGGCGGGAGACTTTGAGGCCGGTTTTTCCAAGTCGTTTGTATTCCATCGGTTTTCCTTCAATTTACGATTTGCGATTTGCGATTTTTAATGCTGAGATTCAGAAAGTGCAGCGGCTTTTCTTTCTTTAATTTTTAAAATTATTTTTGCCGTTGGGTTTAAAATTCCGGCGCGCGTTCTGAACCGTTACTTTTAATCAATAGAAGCAAAATTTATTAACCGTCATTTTCTGGCCAAGGTGTAACCTGACCTTTTGGCACAATGCGTGCCCCGCCTAAAAAGTGTGAATCGAGGAAGTGGTTGGGGGTATGTTCCTTGTCTAAAAAGCGAGCGTTGCGATGAATGCCGTGCAGGTTTTTGGTGGCTTCAAAGGCTTCCCGAGCGCTAGCGTCGAAGACTAAACGGCCGTCTCCCAATTCTCCGCTGTCCAATAAACGCAAGGTCGGGTCTGCCGCACACCGTTGACGCTCTTCGTCGCTCATTTCTGGTGCCAAAAGCCCGCGCCAATGTTTAGCCAAGCCAGAGTGGTAGGTGAGGGCGATCATGGGGCGGGCTCTGTCTTTGTGATTGGGCACGCCCCGATGCCACATGCGCGGGTCTCTAAAGCAGATACCACCAGCCGGAATCTCCATGCGGTCAGGTGGGCCCCATTGGGCAATCAGGTCAGGGTGGTACTCGACCCGTTCGCCGCGCGGCCAGCTGGAGACGGCCGTTTCTTTATGCGTCCCAGGATAAATTTCAGTCGCGCCACCCTCTTCCGTAATATCGAATAAGGCAACCGAGCAGGATAGCGTAATTGTAGGAGGTGGCCAAGGCTGCCCCGCGGCCGTGGCTTCTTCTTCCGTTTTCCAAGCGTAGGGGCGGTCGTAATGGAGCGGTTGATACCCGCTGCCCGGCGTGTTGACATTGCCGCTATAAAAACCGAGCCAAGCCCCTTTCCCCAGTAGGGTAGCCACTACGCTTTCAATCAGCGGATTGGCAACAAGTTCAGATTTCACAAAGGGGGCATAGCGACGCAACCCTAGCTGGAGATGACCTTTGCCCGTTCGTTGTTCATGGGTGGTCATTTCATCTTTTTGGCGAATCAAGTCTACATCTTCATGCACCGCCTTGGTGAGCAGGTCGCAAGTCTCAGGCGAAATAAACCGACTAACAACTGCATATCCGTCCGTTTCAAAGCTTTGTTTAATCTTTTGAAGCTTGTCCGACGAAAGCGAACCCGCCTGCCGTTCTGCATCCGTTATTTCAAAATGTGTTGCACCCATCCTCAACCTCCTATTGTTGGTCATATATTACGAACTCTAGCTCTATTATGATAAAAAATTCAACGCAGAGGTGCAGAGAGCGCGGAGAAAGCAATAAGCCTCTACGCTCTGTTCCTGCCACGTTCAAAACCAATCAATTGTTAACTGTTTATCAAACATATCCATACCGATTCAAAATCCAAGGCCCATACCGTTCAGAGGGCTTTATTGGAGCCTCTGCTTCGCCCAGATTAGGCCACGGCGTCACTGACGCATGAATGGCTGGCTCTAAAAAGAAGCCGATTGCCTGTCGCGCCGCTCCTGTGCTTAGAACACGGTGTGGTGTAGCGGGCATAACGTCATCTGTCATCGTGCCAAACGCTTCACCCATATGCACCGAACAGGCCCCTTCTAATCGAGGTACATCCAGCCACTCTCCGTTGCGGGCTTGAGCTTGCAAGCCGCCCCCGGGCGTTTGCCACAGGAATGAAAGACAGGCGGCATCTGTATGCGCATTGCCAATTTCGGCCCGTGTTTGGCCATTGTGCTGATGCATATCAACCGTTGAATCGACGTAATCTTTGCTGGTAGGAGGGAGAGGGTAGTTGAGCAAACGCAGGGTAGAGTTATGGTTGGTAAAGCGAGCTACGGCATGTTCTTCAGCTTTGCCCAAATAGCGAGCGAGCGAGCGTATAATGAGCAAGCTCACCTCAAACATCGTCTGGTCGTACGCCAGAATATCCTCGAGCCAACTTTGCGGCATGTTAATAGGAAAGGGGGTTTCTTCTGCGATCATTTCATACCCTTTAAAATCGTTAACACCAATGGCTGCTTTTTGACGCCCAATATCATACATCTCGTTGACGATCCAGCCGCTGTTGAGCCGATTCATATAGCCACGCCAATATCGATTAGATGATGGGTCGGTGCGATTAAGGGCCAGAGCCATTTTTTCTTTGAGAGGCAGCTCAAAGAAGGCGTTGAGCTGGGCGGCGCGTTTAATGGTTAAAACGGCCGTTTCTGGCAAACCGGTCAATACTGCTGCGCCAATTTCTTTACCAGCGACGCCAAGCTGTTGATCGATTGTGTCTCGTTCTGGGGATGGGGGGGATTGTAACGGCCGTATATCAATGATGGGAACGCCCGTTTTTGAAGGATGGCTCATTCGATTTCCTCCTCGAAAGCGCGTCAGCTATCTGCGAGATAGCTTTCAGCATAAGTGAGAAGCAAGAATTTTTGGAAAGAAATCATCACCTGCTTCTCCTAGAAGTAAACCGGAGCGGACCTCAGGCTTTCTGAAAACTATTTGCGGTTTACTTAAAACAGTTGCTTTCGATAAATTTTACCCACAAACTAGGTGAGTCGCCCATTATAAAAGTGATGATATGTTATAATGCCTATATGACTGTG
This sequence comes from Chloroflexota bacterium, assembly GCA_039029915.1. Classification (GTDB taxonomy): domain Bacteria; phylum Chloroflexota; class Anaerolineae; order Promineifilales; family Promineifilaceae; genus QQUD01. The sequence continues at coordinate 5,115 of JBCCFD010000256.1, read as the reverse complement.
GAACAAATTTTACGAGAAGTTGCGCAAATGCCATTACAAACAAGGGCATTTATTGCTGAAAAGATCTTAGAGATGCTAGATGCTGATGAGCAAATTGAGCTCTCCGATGAATGGAAGCTTTTAATCGAAAAGCGTGCAGCTGAGATAGATGCAGATCAAGTAGAAATGCTTGAAGCGCAGGTGGTAATTAAAGAAATTTGGTCTGATCTGAAATAATGTAAAATCCCCAGATTTCCATACACAATTGTTTATCGATTACAGGTGAACTATATTCAAATTATTGCTTTTGCTCATACGCGACGACAACCAGAATATTGGTCTCAAAGGCGTTGACAATTCGAAATTGAAAGATGAAAAAGAATAACATTGATCCGAAATGGTTGGAGCCGACTTGGTTTATTGATAGTAATAGTAATGAGGTGCGGCAGTTTGCAGAAACGGCCGTTGCTGACGCGATTGACCCCGTTGAAAAAGCGCGCCGTCTTTTCTACGCCGTGAGAGACGGGTATCGGTATGATCCCTACGTCATTGAGTATGAACCTGAAGCGTTTAAAGCCAGCACGATTGCAAAATCTGAGCGGAACTGGTGCACGCCTAAATCGATCTTGATGGTGGCAGCGGCTCGAAGCTTGGGCATTCCAGCCCGACTTGGTTTTGCTGATGTGCGCAACCATCTGACGACCGAAAAGCTGAGCGCCACAATGGGAACCGACCTGTTTGTGTGGCATGGGTACGCGGAGCTTTTGATAAACGGCCGTTGGGTTAAGCTCAGCACCGCCTTCAACATTGAGCTTTGTGAAAAATTTGGCGTGAAGGTGCTTGAGTTTGATGCGGAAAAGGGCGCGCTGATGCATCCCTTCGATCAAGCGGGTAAGCGACACATGGAGTATGTGGTTGACCGTGGTTCATACGATGATTTGCCGCTAGAGGAGATGTTTGACTCGTTTGCAGACTATTATCCCAAATGGCGTTCGGTTCTTCGTGGAGGTGGGGATGCACCTGAAGCCGAACCGGACGCTGCCTTTGAGTAAAGACAGCCCCGGAGCTGAGGGGGATGCAAAACCAATCAGGCCTCTTCACCACCTGGTCCACCTAATTTAAGCAATATTAACCATAAAATAAGCATCGTTATGCCAGATGGAATAGCTAACCCCCACGGGCCAAATGTCGCGAAAGCAGTGGGTCCGGTGATGTTGGCGAGGCTAATCATAATGGTGTCGAGTGCCCAGCCCAGCGTCATCATTTTGCCCCGCTGACTTGGAATTTGCACTGAGGTTAGAATGATAGCGTTGACGATGGTGAACTGATAGAAGAAGTAGAGAATAAAGAGCCCTACCACGAGCCACGTTAAATTGAGATTGATAAGCGGAAGAAGCAGAAAGGCAAATATAGCCCCAAAGGCCCCAATTTTTGAACCAAGCAGAGACCCGATTCGGTCACCAAAAGTAGAAATAAGCAAAATGGCCGTAAAGCCGCCTAGTCCTATGATGCCCGCTATACGCCCTAATCCATCTGAGCCAAGGCCATATTCGACAAACAGCCACTGCCCGTAGGAGCTTAACAGGTGTGAGGAGGCAAAGGAGACGAATCCAGTGCCCATAATGGCCGCCCAAGCTGCCCCCCTGTTTTCTCCTAGATCAAGAAACCGCTTAAGCTGTGCCCATCGTGATATATTGGGCTTGGAAACGGCCGTTGTTGCTTCAGGCCTTAACTGCTTCGTTTTGGGAAAGAGGATAGGGAGAAAGCTGGCAGCGATTAGAACGACCCCCAGCCCAATAAGTGGAGACCGCCACCCCCAGCGGGCAATCGCAAACCCCAGCGGCGTTACGCCAATAATGCCCGCTAGCCCCCAAGAAAGCTCGACTGCTCCCATGCCCCGTGACCGTCGCTCGGCGGGTAAGTTTGCGCTGAGGTAAGCCAGCAAATTAGGGGTGAACAGCGAAAACCCAAACCCTAAAATCATGGCGCCAATCACCGCAAAGGCAAAGGATGACCCGCTGGCAAACACGATCATTCCGATGCCGACTGCGGCAAGACCCAGCCGCATAAACGGCCGATAGCCGTATTTGTCTGCTAAGTTGCCAAAGATGGGTGAAACAAGCCCAATTAATGATTGAATGCTGATTAGCCGCCCAACCACCACAGCCGAAACGCCAAGACCCGCCGCAAAGACGGGTACAAAGGGATAAAATAGTTGGCCGCTCGTGTCAATGAGCAACCGTAGGACAAAGCCAAAGCCAACGATTGCCCAAATGGAAAACGGCCGTTTATTCTCAATTACCTTTTGTTGAATCTCTTTTGGGGGGTGAGTTATCGATTGTTTCTTCATACGTAGACCTCATGCGTGTTGAAAAATCGTAACTCTAATTTGTAAAGCCGAGTGTCATTCGGCAGGTGGAATTTTAACGGCCGTTTATCAGTTGTCAAAACATGTTACTTATCAGGTTCAGTTCCTAATCCTTTATAAATTGTGCTGATGCCCATATCTTTTTGTTTCAGATTCACAATGAGTTTTAAGGTGGTTGTGATTCCAAACGGTATCTGGGCCACCCCAGAATCTGTGCCAGTTGACGTGACAATAACGAAAGGCTGAGTGCTATACGGCTTGCCTGTTTTTCCTTGGGCCGATTTGATAAGCGTATCTGCTAAATGGTTGCCCTGAACACCGGCAAGATACCCATGTTTACGCTGCTCGAGGGTAGAGCAATCGCCAAGCGCATAAAGGTTATTATAACCGGCTACTTTCATGAAGGAATCAACTTTGACTAAGCCCTTTTCGTCAAGGATTTCAGGTAGCTCTGCCTGCAAGAATTCGGTATTGGGCACCATCCCTACACAGACATAAGCGATATCAGGCCGAATCGTTTCATGGCTAATTGAACAATGATAAACGTCACCATCTTTGGCAAAACGGCGCTTAAATTTGATCTTGACTCCTTTTGCCGTTAATTGTTCAAATGCTTTTTGCTGAGCCTTTGGCGTTGAACGATCTAAAAGTGTGTTAGATGCATGGGCCAACGTAATCTTTTTATTGGGGAAGGCGCTGGCGATTTCACCGGCAAACTCAACGCCCACAGTCCCGCCTCCAATCACTAAAACCGAGTTGGCGGCTGCTAATGCTTCGTGTTCTTCTCGTATCTCTTGGTTGCGCTTATCATAATCAAATGCAGCCTGCGATTTTGCTAAGGGCAAGGTTGGATATCGACTGCCGGAAGCGATGACGGCCTGTTTGAAACGGATACGCTCACCGTTCGAGAGCTTGACTTCTTGGTCGTTCATGCTTTCTACAGCGGCGTGAATGAAAGACCCTTCAATAAAATCTTGATACCGTTTGCGGGCCGTATCACCAAGCCGTTTTGGACTGGCTACATTGCGTAATGCGGCAAAAGTTACTTCGAAATAATCTTTTTGGTCGACTAATGTGACATCGACGCCATTGTGGGCAAGCTTTTGAGCAGTTGCAGCTCCCCCAAACCCACCACCAATAATAAGGACATCTGTTTGATTTTTCATCATTCGTATTACTCCAATTCCCGATCCCCACGACTTGTGAATTGATGCTAGACAGCGCTCTAAGAGCGAAGAGCATCATCGTGAGCAAGGGGTATTTATTTGATTGAACTATAGGCTTCTGTCTCCCCATATTGAATACATAATTGTGCTAACCTCTTGCACAATCCTCTGAAATTTACAGAATTGTGTATACTGGGATGGGAGAAAATGCTAGGATATCGATATGGAAAAAACAGCCACTAAACTTCAACAATTGGTGACATTGATTGATCGCAACACGCCAGAGGGTGGGACCATAACGGCCGTTCCTGACTTCTTTCTTTTTCGAGACTCAGCGGGGCAAAAGCGCAAGGGGCAGCTATTTGATGCATTTATTCTCATTATGGCTCAGGGTGAAAAACAGTTAATTATCGGGGGACAGCCATACAAATTTAAGCCAGGCGACGCCCTGACGCTGTTTTTACCCATGTCATTAGAAGCTGAACGGGTTGAATTACCAGAAGATGAACCCTACTTAATGGCTTGCCTAAAGGTGGATCTTAGCCGAATTGCCAGAATCCTGCTGAAGCTTGACGGGCTTGATCCATCCCAATTTACTGCTGACCAAGCAAACGAACAGCCGCATGCCCTAGGATTTCATTTTTCAACAATGAGTGAGCATTTGCTTGATCCGGTCATTCGTCTATTGCAGACGCTTGATAACCCACGCGATGTGGCCATGTTAAGTGAATCGATTGTAGATGAGATTTACTATCGGCTGCTGTGTGACGATGAGGTTGGTTTTGCTTCGTTTCGTCATCATTTAGAGCATCGAGGACAAATCCAGCAAATTGCCCATGCCGTCAATTATATTCAAGCAAATTTGGATGCGATTGTTCCAATTGAGCAGCTGGCACGGGTTTCTAATATGAGCTTGTCAAGCTTCCATCGTGCCTTTAAAGATGTGGTTGGCATGACACCGCTACAGTATGCGAAAGCGCTTAAACTGCATCGAGCCCAATCTTTGCTACAAGAAGGGCAAACGGCGAATGAAGCTGGACTGCAGGTTGGATACAATAGCCCGGCACAATTTAGTCGAGAATACAAGCGATTCTTTGGTATGACGCCGTCTGAAACGCGACTTGCCTCTCAGCTAGCTCAATGCTAGCTCCCGTAAAATTTCAAGCTGTCCTAAATGAAGCGCCTCATGAACGACAGCATAAAAATGTAAATAATCATTAATGGTTTCTCCGGCAAATGATTCAAACGATTCGTCCAATTGATCAGGAGGCAGGGCTATAAATGCGGCCTTTAATCGTTCAGAAGCGGTCTCTAATCGTTCAAGTATCATCTCCAGGGGGAGCGCTTTCTCACTATCTGTGAGGGGGTCAGAGCCAGCCCCATAAAGTTTAAATTCCTCAGGGTCAGCTTGACTTAGGCCATCGATTACGCCCAAATATTGGTCTCGATAGACCATGAGGTGTCCCAAGTTCCAGTTCATGCAGTTGGCTGGAAAGGGAAGCTGCTTCATGCTGTCAGCATGCGTCAAGCCTTCTGTGCGCATTTTTATGATGCGGTCGGCAAATTCGATCCGTTTGATATATTCAGTGGGGGTGGGCATAT
>JBCCFD010000255.1:0-10973 GCA_039029915.1 Chloroflexota bacterium | reverse complement strand
TGGGATCAGTAGGGTCTCAATTGAGTAGAATCTCTTCAAAAGGATAAGAGGAAAGCACCTCTACACCGTCCTCCGTGATTAAGAGCTGCTCCTCTAGCTTCACGCCCTCTTTGCCGCCAACCTTGCCAACATAGCTTTCGACGCAAACCACCATATTCTTCTCAAACACCCCGGATGTCCCAATCGCGTCCCAATCCTCTTTGTAGGCCAGCGAAGGGTACTCATCGCATAGCCCAACACCGTGGTACAAAACGGTGTATCGATTGGGCAAGTAATCAGGTGGCAATGATTTGGCTTTTGCGGACACTTCTTCAAAGGTTAATCCGGCTTTTGGGAGCTCTCGATTGTGCATGATCTGGTCGTATGCTATCCGGTAAATGGTGCACTGTTCTGGGGTAGGGGGGCGATCGCCGCATAGCCAGCTGCGTGAAATATCGACACAGATGCCATAAGCGCCGATAAGATCGGTATCAAAGGCAACCATATCCCCGTTTTCTATGATGCGGCTGCTGCACTCCTGATACCAAGGATTGGTGCGTGGCCCCGAGGCGAGCAGGCGCGTCTCTAACCATTCGCCACCCCGCTTGATATTTTCGGCGTGTAGATGTGACCACAGCTCTTGTTCGCTCATGCCGGGGCGTAAGTTGGCCTGCATAACGTGCATGGCGGATTCACACGCATCAATGGCGCAGCGCATCGCTTTAATTTCCTCGTCGTGCTTAATGACGCGAGCCAGCTCCATAATCTCTTCCCCATTTTGAATCGAAAGCCTCTCATGCTCAAGTCGCCACAGCCCTTCGGGATTAACGCGATCGATAGCGAGGCGCATATTGCCACCAGCATGTTGACGCATTAGATCGGCAATTTCAGCGGCCCAACCCTCTGCAAACTGTTCGGTACGCTCCCCACCAATCAGATAGTTCCACATTTTGGCGGGACGCACTTCATCGATTAGAGGGAGATGGGCACTGAGGTGTTCGACCCGCTTGAAGTCAAACAGAATGACGGGGCCTTCCGTGGCGATAAAACAGTAGCGAACGTTGTTGTGTAAGGTCCATACCTGCATGTTGCTGCTGTCGGTAGCGTAGCGCACGTTGAGCGGGTCAGAAACAACTAGGCCACCATACTTAAATTGGCGTAGCTTTTCCCGAACGCGCTCAAGGCGATATTGACGGATGATGTCGTTGTTTGGCAGCTCTAACCCCTTGGCTTGCCATTCCCCAAGCGCTAGGTTGCCCGGCCCTAACCCGATGCGCGTCATATCAAGGTTTTCGAGATGAACGGCCGTATCATCCGATAAAGTTTGGTTGGCGTTGATTTTAGCCCGGTGTCGTCCAAAGGGTAAGTTTGACATAATGAACTCCTTTTACAGACTGTTTGGTCGGTAACGATCCGATTGTAACGCCTCATCCGAAAATTGCCAGACGCCAATCAGGTTGATTTTATGAGCCAAGATGTCTCTGGATCTAAGGGGTAAACCGTCCGGTTTATCCCTTAGAAGCCGCGTTGTGTATTTCTTTAATGATGGGCGCTATCCGGTTCCTCATTGCGTTCGCGATAGATACTGTACCCCACTTGGGTCGCCATAATGACAGCAACGACGCCAACGTACATGGCCGGACTAGCTCCAACAGCCACGAGCCCAAAGATAGCGGTAAGCACGGCACCAACAACGTGTATCAGCTCTTCACGCGCCTCATCTGCATCCAGTCCATAATCAATTGCCGCTAAGGCAAGCAGGAAAAGCACGATGGCGGCTGTGTACAGTAGGCGATATTCAGGGGTGGCGGGGTCTGCCGGATATTTTAAGGTTGAGGCATACAACTTTTTTGCTGCAACGCCGAAGGCGATCAGACTCGTGGCCAACGGCAGATGTCCGTAAACCCATGGGAACGAAGTTCGGTAGGAGCTGAAGTTGACTAGTTTTTCGGCCGTGTCAGAAAAATAAAGCCACCACAGTGAAAAAAGAACGATAAATCCAAAAATACTGAAGATAAATTGAGGTGCCCCGATGGCAGTCCCCTGTGAATCATCTAATATTTTTACAAATGATTCCCCAAGAACAATAATGGTAAAGATACCAAAGCGTTCAGTAATGTGAGGAATATCGACCGGCCAATTTCTAGCAAGTGCGCGCATTTTAGGCATGAGCGGCACGCACAGCTCAAAGGTAATACCTACTAGCCAGCCGACCCAGTGAATTTCAGCCGGTAGAAGCAGCGACCCAAGCCAGATGGCGATACCAATGCTGAAGCCGTAGACGTAACCTCGGGAAAATGCTCTGCTTTCAGGGTGTACTTTGCTTGAGCGCAAGTACATAAGGACAAGCATCAAACGCGTAATAACATAGGCAAGCGTAAACTGAACGTAAAGCTCGCCAAACGCTTTGCTCACGCTAAGGCCAATCGAAGCGATCGCAAAAATCTGCACAAACACAAGGGCGCGGTGGATTAAATCGTCAACAAAGTAGCGGTTTTGATAAAATGTTTCACCCGTCCAGGCCCACCAAACGATGGTGACGAGAACAAGAAATTGACCAAAACCAAGCAGCGTAAGATTGTCGCTGAGAAAATTGCCAATTTGGATAAAAGTGGCCACGTAAACCAGGTCGTAAAATAACTCAAGCCAGCCAATAGAGCGGTCAGTATGGCGAGTAAAAGGAACATTTTTAAAAAAGCGAGGTGGGGTAAAAAGATCAGTCATAGGGCAATATAAACATGTAAATAATTTATGTTTCAGGTCTCCACACAGAGTAGATTTTGTTTAAATTGATTATAGCGTAACAAAAGATTAGTTGACCACACAGACGGATCTAAAATCTTAGAACGTTTTTTAAGATGGTCGGTATAATTGTGAGTTCACCAAAAGTTGATGGTGAGGCGTAAACATTGATTTGAGATTAAGGAGAATACCCATTGAATAACGAGCGCTCAAGAATAGTTAGCTGGGAGGACCCAACTGAAGGGGCAAAAAAAGGATTACAGCTGTCGGGTTTGGCGTACATGCAGGCTATTGCGTCAGGCGAGATTGCGCCGCCACCGGTTGGCAAACTGATGCAGATGGATTTTGAAGAGTTTGGAGAAGGCTGGAGCCTTTTTTCATTAACACCTGACGAGTCTCTTTACAATCCCATTGGGACGGTTCACGGTGGTCCAATTGCTACCGTTCTTGATTCGGCGTTGGCCTGCTGTGTGCATACGACCCTGCCTCAGGGCACGGCCTACACAACCTTAGAAATCAAAATAAACTATGTGCGTCCAGTGACAGCACAGAGTGGGAAGCTATTCTGCAAAGGGGTCGTTATTCACCGAGGTCGCCGCATAGCCACGTCTGAAGCTCATTTACGGGACGAAAATGGCAAACTTTATGCTCACGGCACCTCAAGCTGCATGATTTTTCCAATAACGTAGAGGCTGATGCAAGAAAATAGATTCTCCAAGTATTTGATTATCTGGATAGGGCAAACGGCATCGGTACTAGGTACCTCGATGACAACATTTGCCCTGACCATCTGGGCTTGGGACAAGACAGCTCAGGCAACCCCGCTGGCCTTTATTGTCGCTTCCGGACTGATCACTTACTTGCTATTGACCCCCGTTGCTGGGGTAGTTGTCGACAGATATGACCGTAAATGGGTTATGCTGACCGCTGATTTAGGCGCCGGGTTAGTCTCATTACTCCTTTATTTTCTTTTTTTTACAGGGCGATTGGAGATTTGGCATCTGTATGCGTCAACTTTCTTGGTGGGTGGACTGGAAGCGTTTCACTTGCCAGCTTATGTCACAGCGGCAACAACACTGCTTCCCAAGGAAGAGTATGGGCGAGCGGCTGGGTTGCGTTCTTTCTCATTTTCACTGGCTAATCTTGTGGCGCCCCCATTAGCAGGGTTGCTTATAGGTTTCGTTGGCGTTGGGGGAATTATTCTAATTGATTTAGCCACTTTTGTGCTGGCCAGCGTTTTGCTTTTATTTATTAAAGTGCCATCCGTTGAACAAAGTGCTGAACCACCAAACTTTTCTTTTAAACAGATGATTTTTGGATTTCACTATATTTGGCAACGCCCAGAACTACGCGGCCTGCAGGCTACCTTGACCGTCACCAACTTTTTTGCGGCATTTACAGAGTATGCCATTTTGGCGGCGTTCATTCTGGCCCGCACGCAGGGGGATGAGGTCATTTTAGGGTCGGTTCAAGCGCTGGCTGCGGCCGGTGCTTTGGCTGGCGGGGCATTTGCTAGCGTTTGGGGAGGCCCAAAACGCAAGGTGCGTGCTATTTTGCTTACGCTGGCTGTCGGCTTCTTCTTTAATGATATTTTGTTTGGACTTGGTCAGGGTGTCTTCTGGTGGGGTGGGACAGCTTTTCTCGGTGCAACAATGACACCTATTCTAGTCAGTGCATTTTATGGCCTGTGGCAGGCCATTATTCCAGCTGAGCTACAGGGGCGGGTGTTTGCCGCCCGGGATATTATGGTTGATCTGCCCGTGCTGTTGGGTGCGCTCCTAGCGGGGCCTTTAGCCGACGCGTTTTTTGAGCCAGCTTTAATGCCTGACGGTATTTGGGCAAAATCGCTGGGCGGATTATTTGGCAATTCGGCCGGTTCTGGAATGGCCGTGATGTTTGTTTTATTTGGAGGTGTTGCCCTCCTTCTTTCGCTTGGAGGTTTTGGGCTAAAGCCACTGCTTGCGCTTGATGAGAGGTTAGCGCAGATGAACTAAAAACCATATTCAAAGGAGAATTTAATATGAGTGCAATAAAAATCAATCCATTTGATTCGGCATATGGTGGCGAAGGCTGGTCACCCAGAATACGGCCGTTATCCCAAGAAGTTGGCTCGCTGTGGGGAAGCTGTGGCATCAACAGTGAATTTGGGCGGCTAAAGACCGTACTGCTCCATCGTCCCGGCATGGAACTCGCCGCCTCCGAAGATCCCCAAGCGGTACAGATGTTGGATGTACTGGATGTAGACAAAGCGATTGCTCAACACGACGGTCTCGCCGAAGCGTACCGGTCGCTAGGGGTATCTGTGCATTACGTTGATCCTGCTGAAGACCCAACCCCTAATCAAATGTTTTGTGCAGACCTGATGTTTATGACGCCTGAGGGGGTCATATTGGCACGACCAGCCTCGACTGTGCGGGCCGGAGAAGAGCGTTGGGTGGCTCGGCGACTAGCTGACTTAGGTATTCCCATTGTGAAAAGCGTTAGCGGAACGGCCGTATTCGAGGGTGCAGACGCCATGTGGGTTGATAGCAAGACCGTCATTCTGGGGCGTGGGCTGCGCACCAATGACGAAGCGGTTGTGCAAATCAGCGAAACGCTTAAGTGGATGGGCGTTGAGACAATTGTGGTTGATTTGCCCTTTGGCTCAATGCATCAAATGGGGATGTTCCGCATTGTAGACCACGATTTGGCCATCTGTTGGCCACATCGCTTTGTGCATCGCGGGGTGGAAGCGTTAAAAGCGCGCGGCTACCGCGTTGCTTGGTTGCCTGATTTAGAAGAACCTCATAACAGTAGCTCTTTTAATATTGTGACGGTTGGGGCGAAAGAAATCCTCATGCCTGCCGATTGCCCTAAAACCCAAGCCTTCTACGAAGCGCTTGACATCCATTGCCATACGACACCCGTTGACGAACTCCGCAAAGCGGCTGGGGCAATTGGCTGCTTAACGGGCGTTGTTGAACGAGAAATGATGTAACTTTGGTGCATCAGGCAGCCATTTTTTAATGAATAAGGTTCAACGCAGCTTGCTAGATATTTTGTGTTTAACTCAAGATGAAATCAATCTCGAGCTATCCGCATCCGAATGGCAAGCTATTTATCAACTGGCCAAGGGTCAGCATATCGCACCGTTTCTTTACAGTCGGCTCAAGTCAGGGTCGTATCAAGTCCCAGACAAAGCTCTTGCTGCTCTAAAAACCAGCTTTTTACAAAACACAGGGCGAAACTTGGGAATGATGATGGCCTTTCAACAGCTCTCTGAAAGGGTCGAGATGCAGAAAATTCCGATGATTCCGCTCAAAGGAATTTTTCTGGCAAATGCAGTCTATCAAAACGTGGGCGAGCGGGTGATTGGTGATTTGGATTTGTTGGTGCCAAAGACGCAAATTGTTCAAGCGTTTGAGGTAGCGGAGCAAATTGGCTATGAAGCGACGCGCCAACCTGTTGTAGAAGAATGGCTAGCTAGTAAGCATCAGCTTTGTCCACAGGTTCATCACCAAAACGGGGTAACGCTTGAGTGGCATTGGCACGTTTTCCCACCTTCGCAGAATCATAGGTTATCAATTCATGAGCTATGGGAGCGTGCTGAATCGATCGTTGTTTCCAATCAACCGGTCCTGGCGCTTTCGCCTGAAGATACCGTACTGCATCTAACCAACCACATCTCCTATCATCACCACTTTTTGTTTGGCTTGCGCAATCTGATTGATCTGATGCTGTTCTGTCAGAAATTTGAAGCGGCGTTGGATTGGGATTGCATTGGCTCGCGCGCGAAGCGATGGCAAATTGATAAGGGTGGCTTCGTGGCCTTGCGTATTGCCAAGCGTTTTTTTGAGGCACCGATCCCAGAGGCGTTTTTTGCTAAATTTGAGCCTGAAGGGTTTGACAACATTCACGTTGAGCGGGGAATTGAGCAGCTATTTGTGTTGCCCGCTCACGCTCGAGCAATTCCAATGACGCTACAGAAAGTACAGTCAGAGACGGGGCCTATCAATCAAGGGCGTGAACTCTACAGAGCGCTGTTTCCAACGCCGACTTGGATGGCGGCTCGATACGGGATTGAGCCTGACTCAATGCCGCGCTGGCAAATGTTTTTGCATCGCTGGCGCAGTTTGGCTCGACAGGCTTTGATGAAGATGAGTGAGGGGCGCGAGGGCAAGACGGCCGTTTCTACAATACTCGCCCGTCGCAAAAAGCTGAAACAATGGCTGCAGGGCTAATAGTGAAAGCGGCGGGGGGGCGTATCAGCCTTGGTTCCCTTTTTTAAAATTTCGCTCATTGATTAGGGCTTGCAATTGCTCACCGCTGATGCCGTACTGCGTTGCGATATGGTCTGCATAGCTACGGCCGATTGGTGGACCGGATTGAATAGTGTAGCTGTGCTTTTGATCGGGCTCAATATCAGCTTCGGGCTTAGAAGCGACGAGGCTAAAAAGCTTACTGTCACCATCAATAGCGGCATTTAGGTCGTCAACGGCCGTTGCTAGTTCGTGCATGTGGGTTGTAAAAATGGCGCATAGACCAATTTGCCGAAACGCTTTGACAATGTCTTGGGCCACAAAGGTGCCTTCCCCTAAGCTTGTGGTGGCCAACGACTCATTCAATAAAACGAGGCTGCTCTGCGTCACCTTTTCAAAAATAGCCCGAATCCGTTTCGCCTCGTCGCCAAACCGACCGGTGCCCAGAGCCAGCTGCTCCTCAATGGGGTAGTGGGTATAAATGGCGTCAATCGGACTTAGCGTTGCCTTTTTGCCCGGCACGGGTAAACCAGCTTGAGCCATCACGTAAACCAAACCTACCGCTTGCATAAAGGTTGTTTTTCCCCCTTGGTTGGGACCTGTCAAAATGGCAATACGGCCGTTTTCACCAAACTCAATGTTGTTCGTCACGACCACAGCGGCGTCTAGCTGTTGAATGCCTAACAGCAAATTATAAGCATCCTTCACGCTACAGACGCGCGCTTCGGCAGATACGATTTCGGGGAAGGATAGACGGAGATCGTGGGATTGCAATCTTTCAATGAGCGCATAAGCTTGACTGTAAAAAATAAGTTCGGGGCGCAGTTCAGCCAGAAAACGGCCGTTTATAGCTGTGAAACGCTTTAGCTCTTCGGCAATGGGTTCAGCTACTTTTTCGAGCACCTTGGCTAAATCTTTAAACAGCGGCACCATGAGCGGGCTAAACTTTTCACGTGAACTGCCGCTTTGAGGCATAACCGGCGGACGATGAAGCTGGGCAATGCCTTTGCCCTCCTGATTCCCTTTTCCAAAAAGCTGTTCCAGAAAGGTGCTTTCTGTAAATTGCTCTTGATTGACGGAGAGCAAAACGGCTGCCTCAGGCCGAAGACGCTCGTCTAAATTGACACCAATGGTGATGCTGGCGTTACTCCGCAATGTATTGATCATAGGGGGTAAAGCCTTGGTCATCTCCTTGAAAGATTCTTTTTGGGCAAACGCTTGGGTTTGGGTTTGTAGAGCCAGCAGGCCAGTAGATTGGAGCGGGGTGGAAACGGCCGTAAACGACTCATTTAGCGTCTCGACCACGGTGACCAACAGCTCTAATTCTCGCGCTCGGGCCGCCACGTCTTGCAAAAGGCTACCTCGACCCCGCTTTAAAAAGGTGAATTGGGTGAGTTCATCCAATAATGGAATAAGCGCTTTGAGCCGCTCTGAAAAGACAGCGTTGGCCTGCATGTCTCGGAGGACAGTTTGCCGATACTGAATCGTTTCCGGGTCTTGGCAAAGCTGGTAAAGCACTTTGCGCACTGATTCATGGTAGGTCGTATGCTGACACATCGCCTGCACAATGGACTCTAATTCCAAATCACGAATGGCATCTTTTGAAATCAAGCCTAGGTTTGCTTTTTTCTGGTCGGGCCAAAGAAGACTTATTTGGTTCATACGCCCGATCTATATACGATTTTCAAACATTTTCAAAATTTATAAGAGCGGTTGTTTGTCTGAAACGCGAATGATGCATAACATACTAAACAGTAACTTGTAGTAGGACGGGTATGAAAAAATACGATGCAATCGTCGTTGGGTCTGGTCCAAATGGGCTTGCTGCAGCGATTACTCTGGCCCAAAACGGCCGTTCTGTACTTCTCTTAGAAGCAAAAGATACGATTGGTGGAGGGATGCGCACCTTAGAGCTAACCCTGCCCGGTTATCGACACGACATTTGCTCAGCCATTCATCCTTTGGGCGTAGGCTCTCCTTTCTTTAGCCAGCTTGATCTCAAAAAACACGGTTTAGAATGGATTTTTCCAGACGTACAGCTGGCGCATCCGCTGGACGGTGGCTCTGCAGCAGCCATGTTTGTGTCAATAGAAGAAACGGCCGAAACGCTTGGTGTTGATGCAAAGGCGTATCGTCGCCTGATGACCCCCATTGCCAAAGATTGGCCTAAAATCTCCCATGAGTTTTTAGGGCCATTACGCATCCCCAAATATCCTTTTGCCATCGCAAAGTTTGGGCTCAACGCCCTGCAGTCAGCCTCGTTTTTAGCCAAGCGGCGCTTTTCGACCGAGCTGGGGCGCGCTTACTTTGGCGGCATTGCGGCTCATTCCATCATGCCCTTACAAAACCCAGCCACGGCGGCAATTGGAATGGTGCTGGGGGTTTTGGGGCATGTTATCGGCTGGCCGCTGCCAAAAGGTGGCTCTCAATCCATTGCCGATGCGCTAGCGGCGGAGTTTAAACTGCTGGGAGGCGAGATTGAAACGAATCATGAAGTGACCTCGTTAAAAGAGCTGCCTCCGGCTGAGATGGTCTTTTTAGATTTAGGGCCTAAACAGCTTCTAAAGCTAGCCGAAGGGCAACTTCCTTCATTTTATAAGCGCCAGCTTGAGCGGTTTCGGTATGGGCCAGGTGTGTTTAAGGTGGATTGGGCGCTGTCGGAGCCGATCCCGTGGCAGAATGAGTTTTGTCGTCGGGCGGGGACGGTGCACGTGGGCGGCACGCTGGAGGAGATGGTTCTCTCTGAGAAGGAGATGTGGCACGGCCGTCACGCTGAACGGCCGTATACGCTCGTCACGCAGCAAAGCCTCTTTGATAGCACGCGCGCCCCTGATGATAACCACACCGGCTGGGCTTATTGCCACGTTCCGGCTGGCTCAACCCGCGATATGACCGAAATCATTGAAAATCAAATTGAGCGATTTGCCCCCGGCTTTAAAGAGACGATATTGGCTAAGAGCGTCAAAAACACCGCAGATTTTTATGCGTATAATCAAAACTACTTTGGTGGAGATATCAACGGGGGCGTACAAGATTTAACCCAGCTCTTTACCCGCCCAACTCCTCGTCTCAATCCGTATTCGACACCGCTCAAAGGCGTGTATCTTTGCTCATCCTCAACCCCTCCAGGAGGCGGTGTTCACGGCATGGCAGGCTACTTTGCGGTTAAGTTTGCCCTCAAAATCTAAGATATCGAACCCATCAAAATAGTTTTGGCTGCACTTAGGATCTAGAGGATAAGATACCGTTTGCTCGTTGGGCTATCGTGGCCTTGATTGTAGGGAGGTAGCGTTTAAGCTGACGAAAATCTTTGAGCAAGGTTACCAAAAGCAAAGGATACAGGCTCATCAAGCCCACCCGAATAAGCCAGTTGACTGGTGTCAGTAAGGCCACACCAACGCAAAAGAGTACGCCAAGAAGCAGCGGCTGGAAAATACGCCAAAACTGGGGTTTGAGATGATACTTTTGAAGATAAATGGCATAAATGATAACGTCGAACAAATTGGAAATGACGCTTGCCCAAATCGCCCCAATAAAGCCGAACGGTGGCACTAAAAGTAAAGCTCCCAAGATAAAAATAAAAACTGAGATCGTATTGGTCACGGTAGAAGTATGCGGTTTATCTGCTGAAACAAGGGTGTAGCCAAAAATATTGCCAACCATGCCAAATAAGACGGCCACCATTGATAGCGTCATCCCCAAGCTAACCGAAACGTACTTTTCTGAAAAGATAAAGCCAATCATCATCTCCCCAAAAAGGAAGGCCCCCACGCAAATAATACTCATGAGTCCGGTCATGAGCGCGGCCGATTTATTCATAACCAGCAGCGCTTCAGCCGGTTTCTCTTCGGCAAACAGGGTTGAAATGGATGGATAGTAAACGGTGTCAAATGAGCTGAGCAGGTCATCCACTCCCTCGGGTATTTTTTCAGCGATCTCGTAAAAGGCGATGCCAATTGGATTGAGGTAAAAATTAATGATGAAGATGGCGCTATCCCCCCCAATCGAATTAAC
>JBCCFD010000254.1:0-10977 GCA_039029915.1 Chloroflexota bacterium | reverse complement strand
TCGTTTCGATTGTGGCTGCTGATATTCGTTATGCGGTTCCCGTCCTGCATCAGTTGATCCGACATACTACTTTTTCCCATTTTAGATTTTTGGCAAGGTCATGTTATATCTTATGAAACAGTATAAATTAACTTTTCAAAATCTAAGGGATACAAAAGGGGTACAAAATGAGGTACAGCTGCAAAGTGGCAAGGCGGCAAAGTGGCAATGTGGCAAGACAGCTAGTATAAAGCAAGAGGAACTAAAAATGGCGTCAACTGCCTTCCTCTATACTCTACACGCTTTACTCTCTTCTCAAACTATAGCTCGCGGCCTGCTTGCCACTCCTTAAAGGGGTGGAAGGCAGTTGCGCCTACGTTGGCGATCGGTTCTGGGGGGATTCGCGGGGGTGGGCCGAAGTTAAGGTAGTCGGTTATGTATTCATTGTCACGGCCGGAGGCATAGTCAGCGGCCAGGATGCCGGAGAGGGTGCCTTTAGATGCGCCGAGGCCGTTTTGAACGGTGGCGGCATACAAACCATCTTCTAGCTCTCCAAACACCTGCACGCCGTTCCAGCTCAGGCACAGCCGACCGCCCCAGCGGTGTTCCATTGTCACGTCGGGCAGCATGGGGAAGCGAGCTCTGAAGCTGTTGTCGTGATCGCGTATAACGGACTGCACGCTTTGCTCTGACGCTTCCAGCTTACTGCTAAATTTAAACCGATTGCGCACCACAATGCGAACCCCGTCAGGCGCCTTAAACTTACGCACGGTGGAGCCCATCTGGTCAGCCGGAACGAGGTCCCACTGAGCGTCACCGCCTAGCCTGCTGAGTTCGGCTGGGGTCAACGGCCGTGTCATGCTGGCATACAAAAAAATGTGCATCAGCCGCCCTTTCATAAAGCCAAAGCTCTGCATGTGTCCATTCACGGCAAGAATAATTTTGGACACTGATACGGACCCTTTAGGGGTTTTTACCAACCAATTTTTACCCTTTTTTTCAAGCGAGAGGACGGGTGAATTTTCGTAAATGTCCACCTTATCAGCCAGCCCTTTGGCTATGCCTCGTACATACCCCGCCGGTTGAATCATGGCGGTGCCCGCCGTGAATAGCCCGCTTGTGTAATAATCTGTCCCCGTCATCTTTTGCATCTCAGCGGCGGAGAAGGCAATCGGTTTTTCACCCATAGCGATGAGATGCTCAGCATACTCGTGATTGTGCTTGTCGCCGCTTGGCGTGGCGGCAGCGTACACTTTGCCCCGCAAATCGAAGGTCTCTTTGGGGAATTCATACTCTTCAGCAGCCTCGGCGGCGAAAGAAACGGCCGTTCTCAGCATCGCCGTCTGCCGAATATCTTCCTCAGATGCGCCCGTGTAGCTGTTGGAGTTTAAATCATGGGGTAAGTCGATCATAAAACCAGAGCTACGCCCCGCTGAGCCATCCCCAATGCGAATAGCGTCCACCAGCACAATCTTGGCCTCCGGCTCGTTTTGCGACAGCCGTCGGGCCGCTGCCAAACCGGTAAAGCCACCCCCAATAACGAGAAAATCGGCCGTGATCTGCTTGTCTAATAGCCGCGCTGGGGCTGGCTCTGCTAGAACCACATTCCAACCCGCCGGACCGGGATTGCCGTGGTTGATGTTGTTTACGTTTATTTTTGTCATGAGTTGATGATTGGGGATTGGGGATTGGGAATTGGGGATCAGATCATAATAACCCCCAATCAACCAATTAACCAATCAGCCCACCTATTCCACCGTCTCCGTCACGCCGCGATCGGACAAATCAATCCAGATTGTTTTCAGCTCCGTGTACTGGTCGTGGGCGTGAATCGAGTTATCGCGGCCACCAAAGCCAGACTGCTTGTAGCCGCCAAAGGGGGTAGCGATATTGCCCTCCCCGTAACTGTTGACCGTAACGGTACCAGCTCGAATGGCGCGAGCGGCCCGAATGGCTCGCTTGGCGTTAGCGGAGAAGACGGAGGCGGTCAGGCCGTAGTTTGTATCGTTGGCCAGCCGAATCGCTTCATCGTCACTTTGCACCGTAAGCACCGACAGCACGGGGCCAAAGATTTCATCCCGGGCGATGGTGTGATGAACGGCCGTATCGTCAAAAATGGTGGGTAGCACATACTTGCCATCAACCGTGTCACCCCCTAAGATGACACGCGCTCCTTCCGCTTTACCCTTATCCAAATAGGTGCACACTTTGTCAAAATGCTCAGCGTCAACCAGCGCCCCCAGTTGATTAACCGGATCCAACGGATCACCAGTGCGCCACTCATTTGAGCGGGCAATCACCCGCTCAAGCAGTGCATTCTTCACCGCTTCATGCACAATCAGGCGTGAGGATGCCGAGCAGTTTTCCCCCATGTTCCAAAATGCCCCGTTGACCACGTGTTCCGCAATCATATCAAGTTCATCCGCATCGCTCAGCACCACAAACGGATTTTTGCCCCCGCACTCAAGCACCACCCGCTTTAAATTGGAATCAGCCGCGTAGTGCAAAAAGCGCCGCCCAGTTTCTGTCGAGCCCGTGAAGCTGATCATGTCCACATCCATATGGCGACCAAGCGGCTCACCGCAGGTTGGGCCATCTCCCGTAATGACGTTGAACACGCCAGCCGGAACGCCAGCCTCGATAGCTAATTCAGCAATGCGCAGGGCGGTCATGGACGTTTGCTCGGCGGGCTTGACGATAACAGAGTTGCCGGCGGCGAGAGCAGGCCCAATTTTCCAAGCCAGCATAAGCATCGGGAAGTTCCAAGGCAGCACCGCACCAACAACGCCTATTGGCTCTCGCACAATGATGGCCAGTGCGTCATCACCCGCTGGGGCCGTTTGATCATAAATTTTATCAATAAGCTCGGCGTGCCATTTAATGGTGTGAATCGTTTCTGGAATATCGATTTCCTCGCAATCGCGAATGGGCTTGCCGCTGTCAAGGCTCTCTAATACGGCCAGCTCACGGCGGTTGCGGGTAATCATTTTACAAAGTCGAATCAAGACATCTTTACGGTCAGAGGGGTCCATCGTCCGCCAGCGACCGTCTTCAAACGCTTCCCGTGCTTTCGCGACGGCGTAATCGACGTCGTCTGCGCCACAGTTGGCTATGTCAGCCAGCGCTTCCCCGGTGGCTGGATTGATTGAAGCAAAGGTTTGGCCTGATTTTGCTGGACGAAAGCCTCCGTTTACAAAGCTGTTGGTCGGCAGAATCAGTTCATCGGCGATTGATTTGTATTCTTGGTGTGTTAGTAGGTTACTCATAATTGTTAAAGCTTGTCAGCCTGTCAGCTTGTCAGCCTGTCAGCTGACGTGCTGATAGGCTGAAATGCTGATTAGCTAAAAAGCTATTCCTCCATAATCCCCGCAATTGTCTTTTTCAATGTTGTGACCACTTCCACCAGCTCACGCTTGTCGTCTTTGATTAACGGCCGTAATGGTGCTCTTGGTGGTCCTGCTTTTAAGCCCATCATTTCACAACCGTACTTAACGCACTGCACAAACTTGCCGCCTTGCTCCAGTACCCGCATCAGCGGCAGCATTGCAGACATGATGCGACGCCCTTTGTTAAAATCGTTCTGCAAGATGCACGTCTCATAAAGCGCGATATGTTCTTTTGGCAGGAAGTTAGACCCCGCGCACACCCACACTTTGGCTCCCCACGCGAAAAATTCCAGCGCCTGATCGTCCATCCCGCACCCTAAACCGATGTGCGGATAATCTCGCGCCAGCATGTGTACCCGATTGATGTCGCCAGAGCTTTCTTTGATCGCCATAAAGTTTTTTGAGCGACCCACGCGGTCCAAATATTCTGGCCCCATCATTGTGCCGGTGCGATGCGGGTAGTTGTAGAGCATAATGGGCAAATTAGCGGCTCGATCGATACGCAGGGCGTGCATGGCGTTTTCCAAATCAGTTGGCACAGCGTAAGGCGGTGAGTTAATCAGAATAGAGTCAGCCCCCATCTCTTTTGCCGCTTTAGCTAGCTCAATGCTTTCTTCGGTACGCGTACTGCCCACCCCGATCATCAGCTGAGTACGGCCGTTAATCACATCCTTAGCCAGCTTCGCCATCTCAATGCGCTCCTCAAACGTTTGCGCATAATACTCCCCCGTTGAGCCACCCACTAGAATACAGTGAATGCCGTTCTCGATTAGATATTCACACATTTCCCCAAACGCCGCCTTATCAATGCGTCCCGCATCATCGTGCGGGGTAATGATGGGTGTGAAAATTCCTTCCATTTTCATGTCGTTGCACCTCTTTTTGAAGAAAAAAGCGTGGCGACCAAAGTAAACATCGCTCGCATATTGATCTATTTCCGTTCACTTTTTACTTTTTTAGGACTTACGCAAATAGCGGTCACTGAGCCTGTCGAAGTGACTTTCTTAACCCTTCGACAGGCTCAGGGTGCGTAAGTCCTGCTTTTAATAAAACGCCCGCTCTACTCTTGACTCTCTTCTCTATCCTAATAGCTCTGATTCAACCCACCATCAGCCGGAATCTGCTCTTCCCGTTTGGCGATAAAAGCCATTAGCTCTTCTTCAACGGCCGTATCCATTTTTGGCTCCTCATACGCCTTGAGCAGCTTAGCCGCATATTCAAGGGCGCGTTGATTGACATCCTTAGAACCATCTGCCATCCACTGCTCAATCGAATTATTATCAAACAGCTCCGGCATGAAAAAGCCCCGCTGGAAGTTTTCCAGCGTGTGCTGATGGCCCAAATAATGACCACCGGGGCCAATATCCCTGACCGCCGCCAGCGCCTCATCAAAATCATCCCAGCGTGGCCCTTCGGTCATGCGATACCCCATGGCGCACTGCTCAGCATCCACCACAAACTTAGCCACTGAGCAATGCATCCCCGCCTCGTTCCAGCCGGCTGAGTGCCAAATATAGTGCGCCCCCGACAGCAGCACGGCCATCATAGTTGAGGCACTTTCATACCCCGCTTGAGCATCAAACGTTTTGGCACCGCCCAGCGTGTTGGAGGTGCGCCACGGCACGTCATAAAAACGAGCCATTTGGCCAATCATAAAGTTCATTAATGAAATTTCAGGCGTACCGGCCATTGGGGCACCCGATTTCATAGAAACGGTAGATAAATAGTGCCCATAAATTACTGGTGCCCCTTTTCGCACCAGCTGACTATACGCAAGTGCGGAAAGTGCTTCCGCATTGAGTTGGACAACCGCCGGCACGGTGGATGCTGGCGTATTGGCGCCGCCCAGCACAAACGGTGAGCAGAGTACCGGCTGATTACGTTTGCAAAAAGCGCGCAGAGAGCTAAGCATCGTCTCGTCCCACACTAGCGGCGAATTGCCGTTAACGTTCCCCGTCACCACAGGGTGAGTTTCCAAAAAGTCTCGCCCACCAAACAAAATTTCGCACATGTCCAGCACGTCTTCGGCGTTCTTCCCAGAGGTGGTCATGCCCATAAAGGTTTTGTCAGAATATTTCATGGACGAATAGGTGATGCGCAGATGACGATGCGCCACCGGATGGTCCATTGGCTCCACAATGTGATGCGCTGACGAATGAATGGCTGGCAGCATGTGGGACAGCTTGTGAAACATGGCTAAATCGTCTAGCGTCGGGTTGCGCCGCACGTCGTTGAGATCGCGCAGATAGGGTGCACCAGTCATGGGCACAAAAATTGAGTGTGGACCGCCTAGCTGAACGCTTTTTTGAGGATTACGGGCGTGAAGAGTAATGTCTTTGGGGATCGATTGAATCAGTTCGCGCACCATTTCGCGGTCGATATAAACCAGCTCACCGTCTACTTTGGCACCCGCTTTTTTCCAATCTTTAATGGCGACAGGATCACGAAACAGGACACCCACCTCTTCTAGTATGCGCATTGATTCATGATCGATTTTGCGAATTTGTTCGTCATCTAGGGGTTCAACAACGGGCAGGTTGCGCTTCAACGTGGGCAGCATATTGATATCAATCTTTTGCCGAATCTTCTTCCGCGCTGCTCTACCGCGTCGTTTCGTGGGGATCGTGGTCATAAGTCTTCCTTTTGTTGTGAATTTATAGCTAGAGCTAGAGATAGAGGTAGGCACTGGTAAAGGTTTTATCGTTGAACAATGCCTAATATTGTTAGGGGGCCGATTTCATCCTTCAGTCCGCCTGCATCTCTCTTCTCTCCACTCCTCAAGCTTCTCTTTCTGCTTCATATCCCATGGCCAACGAAATTTCATCAGCGTATTTCATGACGGTTTGGGCGAGCAACGGCCGTTTCTCTTCAGATATTCTCGACGACGGCCCACCAATACAAAGGGCGGCATGCACCTCTCCGTGTAAATTAAAAATGGGGGCTGCCACAGCAGATAGCCCCACCTCTAGCTCATTGATCGTCGTGGCATACCCCTGCTGCCGGACGGTTTGAAGCTCGGCCAGCAAAGTTTCGACAGATTTGATTGAGTTATTGGTGTATTGGGTAATGGGGTCATTGGGCAATGGCGGATTGGCGGTGAACGCGAGCAGGACTTTACCTGTAGACGTGGTGTGGGCTGGGAAACGGGCGCCAATAAACTGGGACATGCCTAACAAATATTGGCCAAGCACCTCTTCAATAACCAAGGAAATGGGTTGGCCTTCTTCATCAATCCATAAAATATCAATGGTGGCCGATTCGGCCGTTTCCTGAACAATCTTTTTAAGAAAAGGCTGGGCAACCGTCCGCAGCGGATTGGAACGAATGGCTCGCCCGCCAAGCGCAATCAGCTTTGACCCCAATGCATAATCTCCAAATTCGTTTTTGCGAATGACGCCTTCTGCCTCTAAGGCCGACATGATGCGAAAGACAGTGGTGCGCTTTAAACCGCTCTGCTTGATAAGATCAGGCAGAGACCAAAACGGCCGTTTATCGTCGAACAAGTTGATCAACGTAAATGTTCTAGCAATGGCTTGGGTCCCAGCGTATTTTTCCATCTATAAATCCATTATATGGATATAAAGTCTATATTGTGGATTTTTATCAGCAGTGCTTCTAAAAGTCAAATTCAATTTAGCAACGTAAGGTATCTCATAGAATCCACCGCTTAAATGAGCCATACTCTTTCAAATTTGGACCCAACTCAATCAATGTTATTATTCAAGCAGACAGGTAGGAGAGAAACTTTTGAAAAAAATATTGGCGATAACATGGTTGATTTTTGTAGGCCTAGGCTGCCTACCCTCATCAGCCTCCCCATCCCTAAACCCAGCCATTTCACCCACAGAAATCAGAGACAATGGCACAGAACCAAATCAGGATGCAGCACCTACCCCAACGACCGTTCCTACCACAAGCAACTTCAGCCCAACCCCCACAACCATAACAGCAACAAGCGCTGCGGACAGTGAAACTGAGCAAGCCCAAAATGAACCAAATAACGCAGCGACTAGTTCACTCACCGCAAACCTCGCTGCATGGTACCCATTTGATAGCAGCGCTGACGATATGAGCGGTAATGAAAATCATGGCACCTTATTTGGGGCAACATTTGTCGAAGACCGCTTTGGCAATCCCGATAGCGCCGTTCAATTTGACGGTGTTGATGATTATATAGAGGTGGCACATCAAAACAGTACGCTTGATCTCAATTTTGAGGCAAGCTTATCCCTCTGGATTTATCACCAACAGCAGGATATTGATCGCGCCTTTTACACTATTGCAGAAAAATCTGACCCCGAACGAGGAGGTCACTCCCGCTATGGTTTGTGGCTTATTGATAACCACGTGGAGTTTTGCATTCAACCGGTCACAACCAACTTTCATCTTTGCTTGGACAGTCTTGCCCAACTTACACCAAATGAATGGCATCATATTGTTGGCGTTCACACAGGTGAAGCGCTGCTAATTTATCTGAATGGAGAACTCGACAACATGAGTCAGCATAATCGAGTCGGTGTATCAACGTCTACTTTTGAATTTTTTATAGGGACTGATCTTTATGCCCCCACGCCCGTGTTCACCCGAGGTATTTTTGATGATCTGCGGGTCTATCAACGGCCGTTAACCGCCGACGACGTTAAAGCACTCTATTCAACAATCAATTAAAACCTTCGTTCCAGAAGAGACGTATTTGAAAACTTTGGTAACGAAGTACTAAATTCAGTTTTTCCACAAAATTTAAGAGGTTTATCATGATCAAAAGTCAAATGCAAGTTTCCCAAACTGAAGTTGTTGCTGAAAATGGGGTCGTCGCTGGAGGGCATCCATTGGAAGCTGAAGCAGGCGTTCGCGTCATGCAAGAGGGAGGGAATGCCATTGATGCCCTCGTGGCATCTGCATTTGTTGGCTTTGTTGTTGAACCAGAATCTTGCGGCATTGGTGGCTACGGCCGTTTGTCCATCTACCTAGCCGAAACCAAAACCTTCGTCACCATTGACCACTACGTGCGTGCCCCACTCCAATCGCGCCCAGATATGTTTGAGCTTGATACCGAAACGCCGTGGCACTATTACGGTCATCCCAAAACCAAAGGGCTGCAGGCTGAACGAGGCTACCTTTCGCCAGCGGTGCCGGGCGCAGTCGCTGGACTGCACGAAGCGCACAGCCGCTTTGGAAAATTACCATGGGAACAGGTTCTCGCGCCCGCTATCGAAATCGCTAAAGCTGGTGTTCCGGTCAGTTGGCGGCTCAGTTTAACGATTGGCACGATGATTGATCAGCTAAACCAGTTCCCACAGCTTGCACATTTCCTCTTGCAAAACGGCCGTGCCCCCAACTTTAAAAATGCGTGGGCCAACGGTCACAAGCTAGATACAACAGACCTTGCCAACACACTGCAGTTGATTGCCGAAAAAGGGCCAGCCGGGTTTTATGAAGGTGCCATCGCAGCCGCTATCGAAAAGAAGATAAAAGCAGGTGGAGGCATTTTAACCGCAGCAGATTTGGCTGCGTATCAACCAAAAATTCTCCATGAAAAACCGTGTCGCTACCGAAACAGCCACTATATTTCAGCTTATGACCAAGTTGCCTACGAAGTGCTCAACATTTTAGATCGGTTTGACCTCAAGCAGTATGGCCCCAACAGCCTTGAATTCCGGCATCTTGTCGCGGAAGCGCTTGGCCACGGGTTTATCGACAATAAGGTTCACTATGGCGACCCTGATTATGTGCAAAGCCCCGTCGCGGGGCTAACCAGTCGAGCGTTTGCCAACAGCCGGAACATCCGCTTAGATCAGGCCGCACCACGTCCCATTCAACCTGCTGATCCGTGGCCTTATGAAACTGAGGTACTCAAACCTGATATCATTTCAAATAGTCCCACGCTTGGAAGAAACAGCGGGACCTCCCAAATGGTCACGGCCGATAAGGCTGGAAACTTCTGTGCATTAATCACGAGTATTTCGAGCGCCTTTGGCAGCTTGGTAATGGTGCCGGGCACGGGCATTATTCTCAACAATTCTATGCAAAATTTTGATCCTCGCCCTGAACATCCAAATGGTATTCAACCCGGAAAGATGCCGATCTTTGCCGCGCCAAGCCTCGTTGCTACACAAGATGGTCAAGCCATATTCGCCGGGGCTGGCTCTGGTGGATACCGCATCATGACGGGTGTTTTGCACGCCTTTTTACACCACATTGATTTTGACATGCCCATCCAAGATGCTATCGACGCCCCTCGCGTGCACTGTCAAGGTCAAGAAACGGCCGTTGATAGCCGAATACCCGTAGAAATCCAACAAAAGTTGGCTGAGATGGGGCATCAGGTAGAGGTCACTTTTGAAACGCCGGGCAGCAACTATTACGGCCGTATTGCTGGCATCCATCGCGACCTCAAGACAGGCCTGCTACACGCTGGGTCTGGCCCTGCTTGGACCACATCTACGGCCGGGTTTTAGTTAGTGATTAGAAAAGTTGATTGTTATAATAGACTATTGATATATTAGGCAAACTGGTAGATGGGGCGTCAAACAATTTCCCAATCACCATGCTATTAAAAACCAATACCTAAGCGTTCCGAGATTCTAAATTAACCTTGTTAGATAAACGTTTCGGAATCTTGAGGAAACGAATTTTGTAGCCGTTGTTCTATTCAAAGCTAGAATTTCGTTTCACTTAAAAGGTAGCAACTATGCTCAACCCTTCACAACCCATCCCTACCCAACCTTTCATTGGGGGACAATATCGAATTGAAAACGGCCGTGACATCATATCGTGGACAAACAAGAATCTGCCACGTAATCCAAGACTTTATTTAACAATCGGTTTTTGGTTGTTCCTTTTGCTTCCCGTAGGATATCTTTTAACATCTCGCTTGTGGGCTGAGCTTATCCTGTTCTCTTTCAACCCACCCGACCGAGGGGGCGTTACTTTTTCAGCCATCATTGTACTAGCCTGTTGGGCAGGCATTCTGTTTAATTTCTTCAACCTCCTCAGATTAACCTGGACTGAATCCGTCGTGATTGATGATGAAAACATCATGCTTCAATATGAGGGGCTACTGGCTTTTAAAGCCAAATATATTCCAATCGGGGATATTTGGCGGCTCTCGTTTGAAAAATTCAAGCACAATCAAGATCAAGAGTTTCGCTCAAGTGTTAACATCATTCATAAAGAGCGCGACAAGCTGGCTTATTGGATGGGTGAAAACGAAGCGCACAGACTTTATCTACTCATCACTGAAATTTTACACAAGCGAGGGCTAGACGATCTTATCCAACTTCGCAATGAAATGGAATAATCATGGCAATCCCCTACTTTGAACAGTTGGGTAGCGAAATCAATCTAAATACGACAACCAAACTTCTTGAAATGAACTACCCCGCTGCAAGCGGACGGAGTATCAAAGCCCAAAAGGAATTTTTCTCGCCACAAGTGGCGGGGTATTCAACCCCTTCAGGATAATAAAAAAAGCCCCGAGTTTCGGGGCTTTGCTTTTACTAATCTGCAGCGACAGGTTCTGGTGCTTGAACAACCGGATCCATCGCCCTTAATTCCTCAAGAGGAACATGACAGAAAATGCGGTGACCATCTCCTACATCCCGCCACGGCG
>JBCCFD010000253.1:0-11058 GCA_039029915.1 Chloroflexota bacterium | reverse complement strand
TGCCGCGCCCACAGCGCCCAAAGCGATCCCGCACTCATGCCGAGGTGGCCGTTGCCTTCTTGTCGACGACGACCCGATCGGTGCTTTGAAAACCCTGTTAGCTAAACGCTTCGGAACCTGGAGGAAACGAAGTTTATCGCCGTGGTTTTATTCAATGCATGAACTTTGTTTCACTTAGTACGGAACTGGAAATTTATTTGAAGGCGATTCTAGGGGGGGAATTCAAAAAAAGTATAGGATATCTCGCACAGGACTATGATACTGCACACGGAAAACGACAGTTTTACTATAATGATATCGTTCCTATCGGTATCTTATTTTTGAAATTCCTAGTGATTATGAAAAAACTTACCTTCCCACAATTTAGGCTGTTTTGCCTGTTTGTTGCCTTATTTTTTTTATTACCAATCAAACTGCTATCTAAATCTCAGGACGATGTTTATTTGGCTTTTCAGGACATTACGGCCGTTTCTAATACCAACTTCACACACCAAACCCCAATCACATCTGGGGATGGTGCACTTATGATTAGCGGCGGCACGGCGGGAGATTTTAATAACGATGGTTGGCAGGATTTATTTGTTATTGGTGGCGGTGACGGTGTTGCAGACAAGCTTTTCATTAACCAACAGGATGGCACCTTTATCAATATGGCATCATCCGCTGGATTAGACGAGCTTCATATGGGCATGGGAGCATCAGCAGGAGACTTTAATAATGATGGCTGGCTCGATATCTATGTCACGAGCATGGGGCCCATGGGAAATATGTCGGTTGGTCAGCATCGCCTCTACAAGAACAATGGAGATTTGACCTTTACCAACGTCGCTAACGAATCAGGCGTTAATCAAACAAGTCCAGTTTATCCGGATGGTACAGGGTCAGCTTTCGGAGATTATGATTTAGATGGTGATTTAGATCTTTTTGTAGCCGGCTGGCGTTATCCGGAAGACCCACCAGGGAGCGGCATTCGATATGCCGCCTTAGGCAACCGACTATTTCAAAATAATGGGGATGGCACATTTAACGATGTCACCACAACGGCCGTTTCTGAGGTCCTGCTCAGCGACAGCGATACGCTACGCGGCTTTTCCCCATGCTTTGCAGACATGAACGGTGATCGGTACCCAGAGCTACTAATTGCCGCAGATTTTGGCAGCAGCCTTTATTTTAAAAACAATACAGACGGCACTTTTCAAGAATGGACCAGCCAAAGTGGAACCGCTAAGGAGTGGAGTGGCATGGGGTCGGCGATTGGTGATGTCAATCAAGATGGACATCTAGATTGGTATGTCACCGCCATTTACGATGAGGATGAAGGAAACGGCCGTGGTGATGGCAACAAACTCTACATCAATCAAAATGGTCACGACCACACGTTTGATGAAATCACAAAATCTGCGGGAGTTGACGATGGAGGTTGGGGCTGGGGCACAGTCATTGTCGACCTTAATCATGATGGTGCCCCGGACATTGTTGAAACAAATGGCTGGGAATTTGGTGAAGGTGATGAAAAATTCCTAAATGAAAACGCCAAAGTGTGGCTCAACGGGGGCAATGGAGAAAGCTTTACAGAACAGGCAATCGCCTTAGGTCTCGATCATAATCTGCATGGCATCGGGATGATGCATCTAGATTACGATAATGACGGGGACCAAGATATTGCAATTACGGCCTACAATGACGACTTTCGCCTATATGAAAACAAGTTAGCTGTTGAAAACACAAATTGGATAAAAATTGTGTTAAACACTCAAAACAACGCCAATCTTGCACCCAACGGCATAGGGGCAAATATTGAGGTTCAAGCGAATGGTAACAGCTACTTTTACACGATGAACAGCTGTTCTCACTATTTAAGTCAAAGTGAAATTACGGCCCATATTGGTCTGGCAGGAAATGGAATTATCGACCAAATCATTATTGATTGGACAGATGGAACCTCAACAACGGTCACCAACATTGAACCGAATCAATCCATCTCAATTTCAGCACCAGCCACTTCAGCAATCTATTTACCAATTTTGCGTTTAAATTAATGGTGCCTTACCGTTCTTTTTTGGCACCCAAACCATTGCCTCCCCACTGGCAACCAGCTTATCAGAAACATAGGCTTCACCTTCAAGAAAAACGCGCTGCTTTTCTATATCAATCTTGGTTATCGTCATCACGGCCATGACGGTATCGCCCACGTAAACTGGTAAATAAAAGTTGAGCGATTGGCTCATGTAGGCGCAGCCGGGACCGGGTAGCTTTGTACCAATAATGGTTGACCAAAGGCTGGTGGTCAGCATGCCGTGGATGATGTGCTTTCCAAATCGTGTTTTCTCAGCGAATTCAGCATTCGTATGCAAAGGGTTATCATCGCCAGAAACGGCCGTAAATTGCAAGACATCCGCATCTGTGAACATTTTGCTATAAACGGCCGTTTGTCCCACAGTGAGTTCCTCGATGTAATAGCCGTGCAGCTGTTGAAAAGCGTCATCATTCATATCATTTATTTTAGGGGACAATCACAACCTTACCCTTCGCATGCCGTTCTTCCAAGTACCGAAATGCATCGGGCGTTTTCTCCAAGGGATAACAGTCATCAATAACGGGGTTAATGGCACCGCTTTCAAGCATTTGGGTAAGCAGAAGCAGGTCTTCTTTCACAATCCTTGCGGTTGGCATGCTGGATAGCTGTCTGCCATCTTTTTCAGAAACAAACCGACCGAGCAGCATGGGTTGAAACAACTGCTTGGCACCCGATCCACCAGCCGCAATGTAAGTCCCTTTTGGCGTCAATGCCGCTTTATATTCGTAAATCGAACGGTTACCATTTATACCAAAAATCAGATCATACCGTTGCCCGCTTTCTGCAAAATCCTCTTTGGTGTAATCGATAATGCGATCAGCGCCACTTTGTCGAGCAATTTCAACATTCCGCGTGCTACATACGGCCGTGACGTTCGCCCCAAAATATTTAGCAATTTGCACGGCAAATGAGCCAACACCCCCCGATGCACCGTGGATCAATACGTTTTGACCCGCCCGAATATCGCCGGCATTTCTTAACCCTTGGAGGGCAGTAAGCGCCGCCGTCGGTACGGCCGCAGCCTGTTCAAAAGTAACATTCTTAGGCTTTAGAACAAGCGCCTTTTCAGAAGCACAAACAAATTCAGCAAAGCCTCCTCCCGAACAAGAGCCAAACACCTCATCACCGATTTTAAATTCAGATATATTTGCCCCAGCGGCTTCAACAACACCAGCAATATTGAACCCTAAAATTTTAACCTTTGGTTCAAATACACCAATCCCCATCAGGCGAATAAGATAGGGTTTACCACCGAGCAAGCGCCAATCCATTCCATTGATCGATACTGCTTTAATTTTAATAAGAAGCTGATCTACCTCAGGCGCAGGTTTATCGACATGTTGTAACGATAAAACCGTGTGGTCTCCATAAGTTTTTCGAACGATCGCTTTCATAATTTTAATCCTTTTTTTGTCCCTTGTTACTCTGACCTATCTCATCGTGATAACAATCTTCCCCTTGGCAAGGCTTTTGCCAAAATAGCTGAATGCACGGGAAGTTTCACTGAATGAAAAGCATCTATCAATGATAGGTACCACCTGATTCTGCTTAAATAAGTCGCAGAGCACGTGTAAATCTTCGGTGTTGGGTCGCCATCTAAGCAGGCCTATTTTCTTTGACCCAACGCGTGAGAGCTGTGGCCCCATCAAGCCAACCTGGATAAGCGAATTTGACCCACCCCCAACCATTAAGAACTCACCGTCTGGCTTCAAAGCGCGACGATAGGAAAAGTAGGAACGATGGGCAATGGCATCAACAATAAAATCATATTTATGTCCCATTTTTGTATAGTTCGTTTTACGAAAATCAAGCACCCGATCAGCCCCTAAAGCGTTCATGAGGTCAAACTTATCGTTGCTATCCACTCCAGTTACCTCAACACCATGGCGCTTAGCCATTTGCAGCGCAAATGTTCCCATTCCGCCACCGGCTCCATTGATTAGCACTTTATGGGATGGCTCAAGTTTTTTATAATCACGAAACGCTTGCAGGGCGAGCACACCCGCTTGAGGCAGTGCCGCGGCTTGTGCAAAGCTCATATTGATGGGTTTATGAATTAAATTTTCAACCGGGGCCAGCACGTATTCAGCTAACCCACCAGACCCTTTCCAGAAAATATCACCAAATAGTTCATCCCCTGGCTTAAATTGGGTCACTTTTGGGCCAACTGACTCGACAACACCAGCAATGTCTGAACCAAGAATTTTTGTGTTGGGCTTGAAAAATCCACCAAACAGGCGAACATAGGCTGGATTGCCCCGCAACGTTTCTATGTCTGAGGCATTGATGGATACGGCCTTGGTTTTGATCAAAACTTGGCCTTCCTGCGGGGTCGGCTTATCGATATCTCTCAATTTTAAATCATCTGGCGTACCGTATTTTGAGATGACAACCGCTTTCATGACCTATCCTTTATTTGCTCTGATTGTTTAGGGGCAACAACGGCCGTTTTATGAGTAACGCAATTTAATGATATGAGCGGCAACCCCAAATCTCTCACTTTTCTCAGCATGCCATACAGGGCAGATTGATCAATAACTGCCCCTATCAGCAGAGTTGTACCTTCCTCTTCGAGTAAAATTTCAAATCCTTCGAATGAATTTTGCCAGCGTTGAGAAAGATGGCCTTCTAAGCGAATTTGATAGGTCTTTGGCTGATGAATTGCTAAATTTAAGTCTGAGTCTTTTGCCATACGAGCAGTTTACTCACAAGATGGTATTGCCGTATAGAAACTAAAGTATTGTTTTTGGCTTTTAGCACTTTGCTGCCAGTATGACTTTATTCACCAATTGGATGGAGGGGTTCTTTAGGGGACATTGCATTGGGATCATTGATCATCCCTGTTGCTGGTGCAAAAACACGGCCGTTTCTCAATGGATCATTCGTTTCAACCATCCATTCATCCAGTCGAGCCCTCATCTCATTGAGCGTTTTTTGATGAGTTGGGTGGCTAGCAAGATTATTCGCCTCATTTGGATCAAAGATTAGGTCAAATAGCAACTCTGATTCAATTTGAGCGGTTTGTAGGCCGTGAGCTAATAGGTATGATTTACTTTCACCCTCATCAATATTGGGCAAAACGACCGTTTTCCGGTCATCAAAGCGCCGAATATATTTCCAGCGCGGCGTGCGAACAGCCCGCATAGGTTCAAAAGCAGCATGGTAGTTGACTTGAAAATAGAGCGCGTTGTGCAGCTCATCCTGTGAATCGTCCATCAGCGGCAAAAGCGATTTTCCGCGGAGCCAGTTGGGGCGATCAATGGCGGCCAGCTCACATAGGGTAGGGAATAGATCAAGATGAGACGTCATCTGATCGACCACTTTACCACCAGCAAACCTGCCGGGGCCGCGCAGGATGAGCATCGTGCCAATGCCTGAATCTTGAAGGTTACACTTCATTTTAGGGAAAGCCAGCCCGTGATCGGTAGTGCAAATAACCAATGTGTTTTCAGCAAGCCCGCTTTTTTCTAACGCCTCAAGCACGACACCAATTTTTGCATCAAGCTGCGCTACGCTGGCTTTATAGCGAGCCATATCCTGCCGCATTTCGGGTGTATCCGGCAGAGGGGCTGGCGGCAGACAGTAATTTGGATTTTCATCAATATCTTCAAGCGGTGGGAACTCGCGATGCGCTTCAAAAAAACCTACGGCCAGAAAGAAAGGGCGTTCATGGGGTTGATTGAGGTAAACGGCCGTTTCTCCCTCCGCCTCACCTTCTAAAAAACGATCATACCCAATGACCTGCCACGGCGCTTTGCCATCAATAGCTGGTGCCACGTGCTGAAGCCCAGCCAGCACCGTTTCATAACCGGCTTGCTTCAAAGTGTGCACCATATGCTGATCATAATCATGCAGGCGCCACCCTCGATTCACTAAACCGGTCATGCCATTTTCATGCGGATAACAACCGGTTAAAAGTGCCGCTCGACTGGGGCTACACGTCGGATTAACGCAAAAATTTTGGCGAAACAAAACGCCCTGCTCAGCTAGCTTTTGCAGGTTAGGCGTCTTGACGGCATGCCCATAAGGCTGAATATACCGACCTGTGTCGTGGGAGTGGATGTAAATAATATTAGGCTGGCTCATACTACACTCAAAGTTTTACTACTGAAGCACCTCAGGAAGTGTTTCTTGAAGCTCAGCGGCCGTAAACAGCCCCTCTAGGCGCATCACAACGGTTCCAGACGCATCAACAACATAAAGCCAAGGCTCTGTGGTTAGCCCAAAAGCCACCATGGCCGGGGCTAAAGGCCAGCCAGATTCTGCGGGGTTGGGCAAGCCTTCAAATACCTCAATATGCACAAAATTATATTCATTCGCTGCATCTTCATGAAAATCAGCCAGTTCTTCATACCCCGGGGCACAAAGTCGGGTCTGACAAAACGCAGGGGTGCTAAAGTAAATAATGGTTGGTTTTTCATTTTCTAACGCGTCACGAATACTTAGATCGTAAAAAGCAGGGACGGGTTCAAAAGCGGTCGTGATCAGTGAAATATCGTCTACAACGGCTCGTGTCAATGTATCAACCGGCGGGGCTTTTAATCCGACGGGGAACGAAACGGCTTCAGTCACAACTTGAAACGCGATGCCCTGTTGAGCAATGGAGCCATCGGGAAATGACGCATTTACCTGCAAGCCCCAAGACCCCGCCCGCTCTAAGGTGCGGAAATGAGTATAAATGGTGGTGAATCCATCTGCTGTCTGACGGGTAACGGCCGTTGCGCTCGATTCAGACACAGGATTATCAATATCCGTTAAATCAAAATATTCAAATTCAACTTCAGCATCATGAATGAATTGATTATTGCTGTCGAACAAAGCGATAGCAATGCGGCTGAATCCTGGCGTGATTTCCGAATTAACAAGGGTAACCTGAACATCACGAACCACAGGTGTTGGTTCCACTGCCTGACCAGAACACCCAACAACGATGAATATAGAAATAATGGCAAATAAGAATCTCTTCATAAAAATGAGTCTAATTCACTTTACCGATTATGACGAAAAACAGACTTCTTTTTTTAATAAAATCTCACGAGAGAATTTACGATCCGTTGATGGCTATGAGAAGTGTCCCAAACTTTGGGACACTTCTATCAAATCAGCAGACTCACCCCACCTGAAATTCCTGCCCCAGTAATTAAAAGCCAAGATAAGGCATTTGTAAATTCATTTTTAGGATGTTTGATAAGCAGAAGATGCAAGAAAAGATGGATCACAAAAAAGATGTTTAACCCTCTCATCAACGACAGATTTAAGCTATCACCCGAAAACAGCAACCAAAACAAGATCAAAAACAGAGGCACATGCAGCACTGTAAAAACCAAATACCCTAACCTATCATTTAAGAAGCTGGTTAATGGAATGATGCGCCACTCCCGTTGTTTAATCGCATCAAGCTCATGGGTCAGAATAAATGACAAGGCCACAAAAAAGAAAAATTCAGCAGTCATTAGGTTGCTCCTTTTACACCAGAATACCTAAAAAAAGCTGCTGATTGTTACTATTTTTATGCCAAACTTTGCCAATTTTATAGCGAAACCGTCTGAAGTCGTGTCATCGCTTCCTGTAATCGCTCCGTTGGTACAGTTAATGTTGCCCGCACATACTGTTTTCCCCCTTCGCCAAAAAAGCTACCTGATGAGATCCAAACGCCCGTTTTGTCTAAAAGCCTCTTGGAAAATTCAAACGAATCTTCATTTCCGGCTGGGAGTTTTGCCCAAACGTAAAGCGTCGCTTTAGGTGGTTCCACATCAAACCCAGCTTGTTGGAGGCCATCAACAACAATATCTCGCCGCTGTTGATACATTTGATTCCGTTCTTCGATCCAAGTTTGATCACCGGTTAAGGCTTCGATAGTTGCCATTTGGATGGGGCCAAAGATGCCCATCATCGTGTTCCGCTGCACCTGCATCATGGCGGATAGAACCTTTGCATTCCCCACCGCCATGCCTACGCGCCAACCCGCCATGTTGAACGCTTTGCTCATCGTGTTGATTTCAATGCCAACTTCTTTGGCACCGTCAACGGCTAAAAAGCTAGGGGCCTGATAGCCGTCGAAGCTAATTTCTGAGTATGCATTATCATGACAAACGATGATGTTGTGCTGTTTGGCAAATGCAACTACTTCCTCAAAAAAGGATAGTGGCGCAATAGCTCCGGTAGGATTATTGGGGTAGTTGAGCCATAGCAAGCGGGTTTTTTCAAGAACTTGGGCAGGAACGGCCGTTAAGTCTGGCAAATACCCTTGCTCACGGGAAATGGGCATGATGTAAACCTCTCCACCGGCAAATTGGGTCGCTCTAGCATAGCTGCCATAGGCAGGATCTGTAACGAGCGCATATGTGCCTGGCTCCATGATAGCTAGCCCCAAGTTGCCAATCCCCTGCTGTGAGCCCAGCAAAGGGAACACCTCTTTCTGGGAATCTAAGTCGACACCAAAGCGGTTTTGATACCAGCTAGCAATAGCGTTATTGAGTTCAGTTTGGAAACTAAATGGGTAGCGATGGAATGTGGGGTCAAGCGACGCTTCACGCAGCGTTTGAACCACAGCATCTGGCGTTGGAGTATCAGGATTGCCTGATGAAATTTGGATGACATCAACACCCTGCGCTTGTTTTTCGTGAATCAGTTTATGGACGGTTAACCAATGGACATTGGATTGAGCATTTATTCGATTGGCAAATTGATGGTTCAAGTGATGGTCTCCTCTATTACTTTTCCCCACTTTACCTGAACATGTCGTAAAATCCAGAAAAACAAAAAGCGACACCGATTTTTTCGGTGCCGCTTCTGAGTAACTACTGTATAAAATAAATAAATAAATTGTGAATCAATAAAAGTTAGTAGCTACTTGCGCAAGAACAACTCGAACTCTATCCTTCTAGAGCTTCGTGATGTGTAGATACAACGTGACCTGGTGTTTCAGCCCGCATAACAAAATAAAGCATAAAAAATACCGGACTAAATAAACCAAGAAGAAAACCAACTAACAATACAACAAAAATAAATCCTAAAGATACGACCATGATGAGTCTCCATTACTACTGACCGTTACTGCTGGTCGAGTCTTTCTCTTAAAAATCCCTTACAATTTGCCTTACGAAATTAGAATATCATGAAACTACGGTACCACCTGTTAACTATTTATCTTTTTTGTTAGGAACTTTTATACTTTCACAAACAGCAAGATGTAGATACTCCGTTATATTATTAAAAAACTTTGGTGACAAAGTCGCAAACGGAACGCGTGGCCCAAGGAGCAATAAATGAGTTTTAAGCAATGGCTCGGTACTATAATCACAACCATTGAAAATAGCCTTGATTGGCTAAAAGAAAAACTTGCTACGTCAGCAGGATTGGATGATCCGCTCTTAATTCAACCTTACATGGGCTTTGGTAATCAAGACCAGCTCACGATCAAAGGGCGAATTTTGGAAGACGAAGGGGATAAACCGCCAATGGCTGATGATTCAGTCTGGCAGAATATTTTAAAGACGTATCGTTTTCTGGAAAGTGATGAAGTTCCTAACGCTGTGGTCGAGGCCACCTGTGCCGGTATGGTTCAAACGGCCGTTTCTGATGAGGAAGGTTTTTTTACCATGACCTTTAAACCAGAGACGCCGTTAACTGAAGATGTTTACCGATTTCCGGTTCAATTAAAACTATTGGAAGCCCCTCGGAAAATGCCAAAACCAGTAACGGCCGTTGGCGAAATTGTGGTGGCCGAAAAAACGGCCGAATTTGGCATCATTAGTGATATTGATGACACAATTTTAAAAAGTAGCGCCACAAACGTCATCGACGCCATCAAATGGATGTTTCTTTACAACGCCAAAACCCGCCTTCCCTTTGATGGTGTCGCTCACTTTTATCAATCCCTCACCCGCGGCAAAAACCCCATGTTTTACGTCTCGAGCAGTCCTTGGAATTTATACCCGATGCTGGTTGATTTTATGGAAAATCAAAACATTCCAAGGGGGCCACTTTTTCTTAAAGATTATGGCCTATCAAAGGAGCAGCTTTTAACCAGCGGCCACAAGTCACACAAGCTAACGCAGATTCACACGATTTTAAAAACGTACCCCAATTTGCCGTTTATTTTAATTGGGGACAGCGGTCAAAAAGACCCTGAAATTTATCAAGAGGTGGTCAATCAATATCCCAACCAAATTTTGGCAGTCTACATTCGGGACGTCAGTAAGGACAAACGCGATCAACAGGTTTTAGATATCGCCAATCGTCTTAAAGACAGAGGGGTTGATATGCTGCTTGTTGCTACTTCCACTGAGGCGTTTGAACATGCCTGTGAAAAAGGGTTCATTCCTCAAAACGAAAATCAAATGACATCCTTTCAAATATTTAAAGATGGGAAACTTCAAGAAACACGGAACATTGTGAATTCATGTTGGTTAATCTGGTTAAGCTCAGGGGAACTAACCTATGAGGCAGATGGACAAGCAGGGAAAAAAGGAGCTGGCCTGTTTCAAGCTAGGGTAGTACATGATATGAATACTGACCCCAAAATATTGGACATAGGACCAGATTGGTTATTAACTATTGATGGTATCGCTCAGCCAAAACGTTTTTATGAGGAAGTCAAAGGAATTAAAGGAAAGATCGTAAGCCTTCAATTTAAAAATTACGAATGCATATTTCACTTCACTAACAAAGATTGTAATTGATAATTCCCCGAATAGTGGAGTCGCAGGGTCGCAGAGGGTGTGCGTTTTATCATTTTCTCTGCGTTCTTTGCGTCTTCGCGTTTATTTTTTGATGTCAGTTTGAAGGGTTGTTAATATAGCGAGGTAGGAAACGGCCGTATTGACGAAGTCCAAATCCAAGGTCGGGCCTTAACCCAGACAGAAATCCAAGCCATTGTCAACGGCACCGGCTATACGGCCGAAATGCTAGACGTCAACATTCGCCGGACGTACATACTGGCGGGCAAAACCATTGCCACCAAGGTAATAGGTTATGAC
>JBCCFD010000252.1:0-11060 GCA_039029915.1 Chloroflexota bacterium | reverse complement strand
TCTCGGCCTCCCCGAAGTCACCCTTGGTATTTTACCCGGCAACGGCGGCACCCAGCGTCTACCTCGGCTCATTGGCGAAAACAAAGCCCTTGAAATGATGATCACTGGCGAACGAGTTGGCCCCCAAGAAGCCCATCAATTAGGTATCCTCAACAAGCTATTCCCCGCCGACTCATTTATGGATGACGTTATGGCGTACGCCACCAAGCTGGCGGCTGGGCCAAGCATCGCCATTGGCAACATCAAACGCGCCACTTACGACGGCATGGAAATGAGCCTCGCTGATGGCCTCAAAAACGAAATCGCGCTTATTCGCCCCCTCTACGACACTGAAGACGCCACCGAAGGCTTCGCGGCATTTTCAGAAAAACGGCAGGCGGAGTTTAAAGGAAAGTAGGTTGGTCAATTAGTGAATTGGTTGATTGGTTAATTGACAAATCTCCGATCCCCAATCAACTAATCCCCAATCTCCCAATCATTTAACGGAGGTGCCATGTCACTCACCGAAGACCAAGTTCGAGATCGGCTCGGACACGGCAAATTAATCGAAAATATCTCCCAAATGAGCAGCACTTATTTGGAGGGAATCAAACGCATTTTGACTGTTTCAGCAGACACAGAGCTAATCAGCGCGCCTGCCTACTATTTAGCAGCCCAAGACGCCCCGTCCACCAACGCCTATATTTCTGCCATGAGCATTATTCAGGATGAGGTGGGGCATGCGCACATCGCCTATCGCATGCTTGAAGATTTGGGCGTCAACAAAGAGCACCTGGTTTATGAACGACGCGCAGAGGATTTTAAATATCCGTATGCGTTTGATGTGCCTCTGGAGACGTGGGTTGAGTTAGTTGTGGCTAACGCGCTCTATGATCGAGCCGGCTTTGTGCTTCTGAGCGATGTTTTCAAGCACACGACTTATGGTCCATGGAAGCGGGCGCTAGCCAAGGTTGATAAGGAGGAAACGTTCCACCTGCGCCACGGCGAAACGTGGATGAATAAGATCAACAAACAGCCGGGCGGTCATGAGAAACTGCAGCAGGCCGTCGATTGGATGTTTCCATTGACTGTGGAATGGTTTGGCTTACCCGACACGCATAAAAAACACAACATCCAAATTGAGTATGGTTTCAAAGGGTACACCAACGACGAGCTCCGCCAAATTTGGATGAAAACGGCCGTTCCGTTCCTGCATTCGCTTGATATTGACGTGCCTGCCTACTACGACAAAAAACAAGACAAATATATTGTCACTTTCCCCTTCCCCTCTCGGTTCGACGCCGAAAACAAACGGTGGATATTTGAAGAAGGACAGATTGGTTGGGATAAAGTGATTGAGCGATGGAAAGGGCGCGGACCCAATAACCAGAAGTTTGTAAGCGAAATTCAGCGCGGGTATATTGAACTAAATCAAATTACCCCCAACCGGCGCTGGAAGGAGATTATTGCCACATGACGGAAATGACGAAACAGCCGTTACAAACGGAACGGCCATATCCCCCGTGGATTGCCAAGGCTAAAGCAGAAGCCTC
Source organism: Chloroflexota bacterium (assembly GCA_039029915.1). Lineage (GTDB taxonomy): Bacteria > Chloroflexota > Anaerolineae > Promineifilales > Promineifilaceae > QQUD01. The sequence continues at coordinate 9,528 of JBCCFD010000252.1, read as the reverse complement.
ACCTACTGAGCTGTTGCTCTGGGACGCTCTTGAAGAAGTTGAAGACCCTGAGTATCCGGTTAGCGTGGTAGATATGGGGTTGATTTACAACATTCGCTATGGCGATGGTGATGCCTATGTTGACCTGTCGTTTACCTCGATGGGCTGTCCCTGTATGGAATATATCATTGACGATGTGCGCCAGCGGTTACTGCAGGAAGATTCGGTAACGGCCGTTCATTTGCAAATCGTCTGGGACCCGCCGTGGACAAAAAAGCGACTGACCCCAAAAGCAATCGAAAAATTAACGCAGTGGGGCGTCGCCATATGACCGCCCTCCCAACTAAAACCAGCGAAGGCACCATTTACGAAGTGTTTGCCCGCTTTCGGGAACCAGAAATGCGCCACATTGGCACTGTTATTGCGGTCAACGACGATCTGGCCAAAATCTACGCCGACAAACTGTATGACGAAAGCGGCTGGCGTGAAATGACAATTGTGCCCCGCAGTGAGATATTAACAGTGGTTGCGGTGCAGTGAGAGGTAAGAAGAGAGAAAAGAGATGAGAGATGAGAGGGGCTGAGGGCTGCAGGATGAAGGATAAATAATGTTGGCGTAGGTAGACTAATTATATGCAACTTGCTACCTGCGATATGCCTCTACCAACGTGACAATTAACACCTGCTCAAATGCCTAACTCTATACTTTAGCTCTAGCTAAAAATCTTATGAAGACAACAACCTATCAAATCTACGGCCGTAAATCATACGAAACACCGCTTACCCAGCAAAACAATCTTGACTTAGCTGAAGGCGAAGATTTAAATACGGCCGTTTTAGACCACGCTGCGGATCGAGATTGGATTGAGCTGATTGCGATTCCAGTGGAAAAGATGATTTGGGTTATTCAAAAAGGGAAAAGGGTGTAATCGATATGAAAACGGCCGTTAGCTATCAAGCAATCGACGACCTACCAGAACATCTCATCCCGCCCTTGCTCCAGTTCTGGTTAGCCTATGCAGATACAAAGCATCGTCTTGGTATTCAATGCTCTCACTGGGTCACCGGCACGCCAGCCTTGGAAGGGGCGGTTGGCTCAGCAGCCCTCACGCAGGATGAGCTAGGGCACGCGCGCACCCTATATGGCATTTTGCGCCGGTTTCCCAACGCCCCAATGAGCATTGGGGCAGACCATGATTTAGAAGCGCGGGATGTTTACTATGCCCCATCGTCTTTAACCCCTCGCTGGGCTCACTGGATTGATGTGGTGGCCTTTAATATCACACTAGATCGGGGGCTGCAGATGGTGATGGAAACGGCCGTTGACTCCACCTTCACCTTCATTGCAGGCTGTTCTCAGAAGCTCCTTCAAGAAGAACGATTTCACCGTATCTTTGGAGATACATGGCTAGAAAAGCTGACCGCCTCCTCAGACCCTAGACTGCTTGCCCAACTTCAAGACAGCATCCACCATGCCGCCCAAATAACACAACAATGGTTTGGTCCACCAGACGACCCCGCTTTAGCCGTCATGATCGAACACGGCATCCTTAAACCGTCTGCTAGCAGCCTCTATTTACGGTGGCATGAAGAAGTATCAGCACTTTTAATCAAGTCAGATCTACAGTTGCCTATGCCAGTGATTAACTGGGAAGCGTGGAACCCTGATTTTCGGGAACTTTACCCATGAAAGAAAAGCCCAAAAAAACGCAATCCTGTCCATTTTGCCAATCAACGGATACAGAAATGGTTTCTCTTTTTGGGCAAACCCTGCTTGGCTCCCAGTTTAAATGCAATGAATGCAATTCATTTTTTGAAGCCGTCCGCTTTGATGAGGAAAACGATCAACAGGCAACGTCTAATCATTAATCAGCAACAATTAACAGTCAACGGAAAATGACTAATCACCCAATAACCAACACCTATTCACCAATAACCAATACCTATTTGCAACTTACCAACCACTAACCTTATGAACTACCAAACACTCCTTTACAATCTTGATGAAAACGGCATAGCAACGATTACGTTAAACCGACCAGACGCCCTAAATGCGGTCAATATGCAGATGCGGCATGATTTTACCGACCTGATGGATGAGCTATTTTTTAACACCGCGGTCAAAGTCGCCATTTTTACCGGGGCGGGTCGCGGCTTTTCAGCCGGCGGCGATATGGGTCACTTTGAAAAAGAGTGGATCACGCCAGAATTCCGAGCCAACAGTCGACGCTTAACTAAATTTTTTGACGACCTTGAAGCGCTTGAAAAACCGGTTATATGCGCCATCAATGGCCCCTGCACGGGGGCAGGCTTTGAGCTAGCCCTTGCCGCTGATATCCGCCTCGCCTCTGAGCAAGCCACCATCGGCTTCCGCGAAAACTTTATCAGCCTGATTCCTGGCGTCGGCGGCTGTGCCCGTCTCATTCGTGAGATCGGGGTAGCCCGCGCTAAAGAGCTCATTTGGATGGGAACGATGTTCTCCGCCCAAGAAATTTATGAGATGGGCTTCTTGAACAAAGTGGTACCTCACGACCAGCTCATGGAAAAAGCCAATTGGTACGCTAGCAACCTGCTCAAACGAGCCCCTCAATCGATTGGGCTGGCTAAAAAACTGCTCAATAACATTCACAATATGGACCAAACATCCGCCGTTGCTGTTGAAGGGCTGGCTCAGAGCATCTTGCTCAAAACAGAAGATCACGCTGAAGGTGTCCAAGCTTTCCGCGAAAAGAGAAAACCAAAGTTTCAGGGCAAGTAGCCTTAGATAGGAGCCTTCCGGGTGCAGAAGAAAAGGATAAGCGAGAGCTAGAGGGAGGCATTAGCCAACTTTGTATATCGAAACTAAGTCGTTTTTAGCTGACAAGCTGAAGCGCCGACAGGCTGAAATGCTATTTTCCAGAGGAGAAAAAAATGACCCACTCACTTAACCTACCCGCAAATTACAATGCCAGCGACATATTGTTCCACAATCTTGAAGCTGGGCGGGGCGAAAAAGTCGCCATTTATTGGGAAGATCAGCAAATCAGTTACGCGGGCTTAGCCGACATGGCCAGCCGGATTGGCAACGCCATCAAAGACCTAGGTGTCGAGGCTGGCACCAGGGTTATGATGCTGATTATGGACACTCCCCAGTTCCCAGCCGTCTTTTTTGGGTCGATGCGAGCAGGGTTTATTCCCATTCCAACCAACACCGTTTTGCCCAGCGATAACTACGAATATTTCCTTAAAGATAGTGAGGCGCAGGTTGCTATTGTGAGCGGTCCGCTTTATCCAAAAATCGCTGAGATTCGCGATAACTGTCCTTCACTCAAACACGTTATCGTCATCAACGGTGAGTCGGCCAAAGACACGCTCGATTTTAATACTGTTTGCGCCGCTGCGTCACCCAATCTCCCTGTTGCTTCCTCATCACCAGAGGATCAAGCATTTTGGCTTTATAGCAGCGGCAGTACTGGCTTTCCTAAAGGAGTCGTGCATTTACACAAGAATATTCCATACACGGCCGTTAACTACGCCCAAAAAGTATTAAACATGAGCGAAAGCGATCTCTGCTTCTCTGCCTCAAAAGCGTTTCACGCTTATGGCTTGGGCAACAATGTCACCTTCCCCTATAGCGTTGGGGCCAGCACGGTCATGCTTAGTGGTCGCCCCTCTCCCGACCGAGTCTATGCCACGATCGCTAGGTTTAAACCCACTCTCTTCTTCACCGCCCCTACCCTTTACACGATGATGCTGGCTCAATATGACGGCACCGACATGAGCAGTATTCGCCTATGTGTATCGGCGGCTGAGGCGCTACAGCCTGAAATTTATCGGCAGTGGAAAGAAAAGTTTGACATCGACATTCTAGACGGGATTGGTTCAACTGAAATGCTGCACATCTTTATTTCTAATCGTGAGGGAAACGTTGTGCCAGGATCAAGCGGAACGGCCGTTCCGGGCTACGCGTTAAAAATCGAGGATTTTGAAGGCAACCCCGTACCACAGGGAGAAGCAGGCAACCTATTGGTACAGGGTGCCAGCGCCGCCTCCTTTTACTGGAACAAACCAGAAAAAACGGCCAGCACCATGCGGGATAACTGGATGTTTACCGGCGACCGCTACTATCAGGACGAAAATGGCGTCTACTTTTACGAAGGCCGTTCGGATGATATGTTTAAAGTAAGCGGGCAGTGGGTCTCCCCTATCGAAGTTGAAAACAGCCTCATTGAGCATCCAGCCGTGCTGGAGTGTGCGGTCGTATTTACCAAAGATCAAGATGGCCTGCAGCGTACCAAAGCGTGCATTATTCTCGCCGAAGGGAATTTGGCCTCCAGTGATCTAACCATGGAACTTCAAAATCATGTAAAATCCCAGCTTGCACCCTACAAATACCCGCGAGTCATTGAATATTTTGGTGAGCTTCCCAAAACGGCCACCGGTAAAATTCAACGGTTCAAATTAAGGGACGGAAATTAACAGATGATTTGGTTTCAAGAGTTTACGCCTGATATTGTGCAAGGGTTCCATGTTGACACGATGGCAGGCCATTTAGAAATAAAGATTACCGAAGTTGGCGAAGATTATTTAGTCGCTGAAATGCCCATCACGGGCAGGACGGTTCAACCCTTTCGCACTATGCACGGTGGCGCTTCCGCCGCTCTGGCTGAAACGATTGGCAGCGTGGCTAGCCAAATGACGGTTGATCCTAGCCAAAAGAAATGTGTGGGTTTAACGTTGAATGTTAGCCACATTCGGGCCATTCCCGAAGGGGGCAAGGCGATTGCCACGGCACGGCCGTTTCACCTTGGGCGCACCACGCATGTGTGGGATATTCAGATCAAGAACGAGGCGGGCAAGTTAGCCACCGTTTCACGCTTGACAATGTCGGTTCTCACCATGGCCGCATCGAATATGGAACGAAAATAACGGCCGTTTCAAGAATCAAAAACCGCTGATCACCATGCATAAAGTGAATAAGAATTGGCGTAATCTGCGGTCCATTTTGTGTGCTTATTCAAACATAGAAAAATTCTAAGTAGCAAGAAATTTGCATAGAACATATTTTCTAAATGCGCTATAATTCTACTTTTATAAATATTAGGACTTCCACAAATAGCGGTCGCTGAGCCAGTCGAAGTGACTTTCTTTCCCCTTTGATAAGCTCAGGGTGTGCAGGTTCTGAATATACAAGGAGACCTAATGGCACAGTCAGAAGATAAACAAAACATGTTTTGGGATTTAGCAAACCCAATGCTTATCAAAGGGGAAGCAGAAGAAGGTACAATGATGGGATTTAAATGCCTACGTGTACAGGGGAAATTTTTTGCAACACTCAATCACCGCACTAATGACCTTATTGTAAAATTGCCAAAAGATCGCGTTTTGTCCTTAATTGATGAAGGGCTGGCGGCACCATTTTCACCAAACGGCCGTGTTTTTAAAGAGTGGGCCACCATCACCAAGATTGATGAGTCATATTGGGAGCAAATTCTGCAAGAATCACGAAGGTTTGTTATGCAGGCATAGCCTTTTTCGTTTTGAATTCCACATGGACATCTGGTCGCCATATGCCCGCTATCTTCTTTTGCTTAAATGGCATTGGCGTAATCTCCATATCATACGTCTTTAATAACAAAGCAATAATGACCGCCATTTCATAGTTAGCAAAATTCATGCCCCAGCATCTATGCATGCCACCACCAAAACCCGTTAAGGTATTTTTATGTTGGGCATGTTCACATCGTTCATCATTAAATCGCTCTGGGTCATATTGATGCGGGTCAGAAAATACCCGTTCAAGCCGATGAGAATATTCGGGGCTAATCATTACCATCCAGCCCTCAGGAATATGATAGCCACCAATATCAATCGGCTCCTTTACCAGCCGAGCCAGCACTTCGACAGCGGGTCGAAAACGTTCAACTTCCATGATAGCGTAGTTAAGATGCGGCATCTCTTTCAAATGCTTAAGTTCAATGGTGTCAGACTTTTCAAATACAGCACCAACTTCCTCTTGTACCAGCTTCAAATAATCAGGACGCTCAAGCAAAAATGCAATCGCCCAAGCCAAATGGCCAGACGTTGTATCGAACCCTGCAAAAATCATTAACAAAATAAGAGACACCACACGTTGATCTGAAAAATGAGTGCCATCATCTAGTTCAGCTTCAATCATTTTTTGCAAAAAATCATCGTATTGATCGGCATTCTGCCGCCGCTCGTGAATTAAATCTAGTAAAAGGCGATCAAGCGCTTTTTTGGCTTTATCTCGTTTTCTAAACTTGGGTAAGGGAAGCGAGTCAGGTAAAAATTGATCAACACCATTGGCCAAATCATGGAATAGATGAACGAACTCTTCCCCAAATCCTTCTCGAAATGCATCCCCCAAAAGCGCCCGTGCCGCCACATTCATCGTTATTTCTTGAGAAAATTCATTCAAATCAAATGAACCAGCGCTGGGTTGTTCAGCAATCCAATCCTTTGTTTCACGCACCATAGCAGCGACGTGTCCCTTCATATTACGCCCACCTAAAATTGGCGCCACAATTTTTCGCTCTTGTAAATATCCTTCATGCGTACCCAAAGACCCAATTTCACCCACAACTGGAACTAAAAACTGAGTGGGTTCTTTAATTGATAACGCCTTATCGGTTAGAGCAAAAAATGTCTGAGAATGCTCAGGCCCCAAAAGGATTGCCACATTTTGACCCGCTAAATTAATAGCGAAAACTTCACCATGTTGTTGATACCCTGTATCAATAACTTTTATCTTATCTTGTAGAAAAGCAAGCATGTTCCCAAAGAGCGGTAAGCCTTTAACAAATGGTGGTGTTTGGTTCATTCAATTTCCCTCAAAGGGGATAATTACCCCTATTCACTAACCTTTTCTCAAAAGTGCATCATCTAAAATTTTAGGAAGAATTATTCAAATTGCAATTAATTATTTTGTTCCTTTTAATATTTCTTCTCAGGAAAGGTTGACGGGTTCCTCTCTAACGAAGCACTAGTTCAAAATGATCTTATGAAATCAAAAATGATCTTGCTCTTTTTTATATCGCAACATCATCTTGCAGCTGCGCGACCAGTTCCGCTGTATTGCACCTTCGTGTTTCGAAGAGAGCTTCGCAAAAGTCGCCCCTACTTTGACATTGTGGAGCGAAACTTAAGCAAATTTGGTCAGCATCCTGCTCTGCTTATCTTTGGCACGGACGACCCAATGTTAGGGTCTGAAGAGACACGCATTCGCTTTGAAAAAGCATTCCCAAATCATAAAACCGTCATCCTTAGAGGCATTGGGCATTATCTTCAAGAAGAAGCTCCGATGAAATTTGGTCATTCTTTTCAAAAGGGAAATAAAAAGGCCCCTTCCTATCATGTAGAGAACTAAATGTTCAAGGAAAAGGGCCTTTTGTTTATTGGTTTAAGTTAGCCATTTAGCCAAGAACTTGACCACCGATGGCATAGCCTCCTTCTGCGGTTTCTTCAATAAAGACGTTCACAAAAGGAACCATGTTACTGTCTGGCAAACCTGCTCGCTCTGCAACACCTGTCACTTTCCCAGCTTCAGCCATAGCTGAGGTCAGCTTTTCAACCACAACGGCCTTTTCTTCTTTTGACCAGGATCCTTTTGGTAAGGTAACGTGAATTTGAGGCATGATAAATCTCCTTATTTTTTGTATTAATTTTTCTGAATTTTTTAGGCGATGGCGGCCTGAGCCAGCTGCTTTTGCTTACGAGGGTGAACACGGCCGTTTTCAGCATAATATTTTAATTCTTCTAAAATAATGTCCGCTGATTTTGACATTTGCCGCTTCATAATCGGTCCCATGAGCTGCGCAAAGACAGGCAGCAACCGCGCGTTTAAGTGCATATGCACCACCGCCTTTTCATTCCCCTTCGCCTCTACACGCCAGCTGTTTCCCACTTCCTTAACAAAGAATGGAAAGCTAGCAATCTCCGCTCCGTAGCTAAACTCACGAGCCTGATCATCAAACTTAGTAATCGTTTCTTTGATATCGCCAAATCCTGGGGTGGTGCACACCCGTCCTTCCCCAACGGGCAGGTTTGGGTTGGGGGCGGATTGTTCAATCTCACTGGTCCATTCGCCAACGCGATCATACTCTTCAGCTAAGATGGTCCATAATTGGCTGGCGGGGGCATTAACATTTAATTTTCGAATGACTTCCATTTTAAAATCTCCTTGGATTGGTTGTTATTGGTTATTAGTTACTGGTTATTGGTTATTGGTTACTGATTATTGGTTACAAATTGCATCTGGCTGTCTAGCAAATTTCGCTTTTTGGCATAGGCTATTCCTCCAAACTGAATTGGCAATTTTTATCGATCGATTTTCTAAAAAATGGTTGGTTTATGAAGTGAGCATGGGTGTGCCGATCTTTACTGGAAATTGGATTTCGCAAACGGCCGTTTCCTGAGAATCAGGGGTTGGTGGATCAATAAAGATCTCACGGGCGGGGCCATTAATGACAAATCCATTTTCTTGTACCCACCGCCCTAAATTCGCGTAGCTTTCAAACCCGTTTTCAAAGGGACCAATGCGCACCGCGGAAATGACCTGTGGCTCGGCAGGCAATATCCGCATTTTGACCTCGTTGCCGCTGGGCAGCAGCAGGGGCATATCAAACGCATCATTGAGCAAGAACCCCATTTCTACATCGGCTTTTTCCACTTGGAAGGCGTCACCGTGGATAACGGCCGTTAAATGGCTCATCTTGTTTTGGCCCACCACTTTAGGCACCAGCTGCATCAGTTCACCCATAATAGACACGCCATCAAACAGCTCTGGCAGCAGGTTGCGCGTGGAATAAAACGGCTGCGCCGGTACAGATTTCAAAATGACGTCATCCTGTTTCATCTGCCCGTGCGCTTCGACCTGTTTTAAACGTGATTCAATCACGCGCAGTCGATTAACCTCTTCTTGAAGCGTTTGCTCCACTTGGGCCTTTCGCAAAGAAAGCATTCCCCGAATCTCTTCAGCCGACACATCGTCTAGCACCATGCGCTTGATTTGGTCTAAGGTTAACCCTAGCTCTTTAAGCGCTAAAATGCGGTTTAAATCTGGCAGCTGATCTGCACTGTAATACCGATAGCTCGTAAACTTATCGGTATGTGAGGGTTGGAACAGACCAATTCGATCATAGTAGCGCAACTGCGATACGGCCGTTTGAGCTATTTTTGAAAATTCTCCAATGCGAAACATCTCTCTAACAAATCCTTTCCGTGATATACGCCCTAGTCTAGTTGAAGGGCTCCTTCATTTTCTGAAGTTGAACGCAGTATAAACCCTGATCCAGCTTCAGAGTCAACCCCCGATTACATTAATCAATTATGAGAGGAGGCTCATACAGGGTCAGTAAACTTTGTTTACCGTAAAATCCAAACTGCACATACAAATAATGGAGAATTCATATGCCCACCCCCACTGAATATATCAAACGGATCGAATTTGCCGACCGCATCATAAAAATGCGCACAGAAGGCTTGACGCATGCTGACAGCATGAAGCAGCTTCCCTTTCCAGCCAACTGCATGAACTGGAACTTGGGAC
>JBCCFD010000251.1:0-11184 GCA_039029915.1 Chloroflexota bacterium | reverse complement strand
AATAGTTATTTCAAAGTTTCACAATTCTCAGAAGTATGAATACTACAAAAAAAGGGTGTACTCCAAATAGAGTGGAACGTCACAATTTGTTTACTGACATTTCCTGACTGTATTAACCCTGCATAATCTTCCCTAGGAAATTTCGCAACTTTTTCTTCCCGCGATAATTTCTGCCTGTAAAGTATGAAAAAAAAACCATATCTTTCGGTATGGAGGTTTTTTTATTTTCAACATTTGTTACGAAGCCATTTAAAAAGCAAATATTTTCACTCTAGACACTAAGATTTCATTATTTGAAATAATTGGCTTGCCGATAAGCTAATTGTATGTAGTATACAAGTAGATTATTTACATGCTATTTCATTATTTGAAATCAAGGAAGATTATTATATGAAGAATTTGGAGCTTTCCCCCCCAAAACCTCTCTCATCTAATAAAAACCCCAAAAAGGACATGATTGGTTCTGTTCAGCGAGCATTTCGCATTATAGAACTTTTGGCAAATTTTCCTGACGGGCTAAATGCTAAACAAATCAGCCTTGAGCTAAGACTTAATATAAGCACATGCTATCATCTGCTCAACACTTTGGAGCATGAAGGCTACCTTGTAAAAGACCCTCATACTCTTCAATTCCGCGCCAGCGGAAAAATCACCTATCCAACCTATTTACAACCCTCCCCATTTCAAATAATTAAACATTTAAAACCTCACGTCAAACGATTGAAAGAATTAACAGAAGAAACTTCATATCTTTCCGTATGGGATGGACAAGAGATCGCAATCGCCCATATTGTTGAAGCAGATAAAACAGTCCTCGTCAAATCAATACATGTAGGTTTTATTGAGGGTAATCACGCCAGTGCTTTGGGCAAAGCGATTTTAGCATATCTTCCTATTGAGCAAATAGACCAGTATTTTGATATGCGACAATTAACCGCTTACACTGTAAATACTATTCCAGACTTAGGCTCTCTAAAAAAGTATTTAATTCAAGTTAGACAAAAGGGATATGCTCTGGATCTTTGTGAATTTATGCAAGAGGTCCATTGTATTGGAGCACCAATTTTTGATGCTCGAGGAAATGTTATTGCATCTATAGCAATCTCTCTTCCCGCTCATCGCTCTGAAAAAAACAGCTCATTTTTAATATCAAACGTTAAGCAAGCTGCTAATTCAGCCTCTCGAACATTAAGCATTTTAGGGTATGTAAATACAAATAATCTATTAGAGAAAGAGGGATGACATTTTCAATCGGAATCATCGCCAATCCATCATCAGGAAAGGATATTCGAAGACTTGTCACCCACGCCACCGTATTCAACAATAATGAAAAAATCAATATCATTAGGCGAGTATTACTAGGCATTGATGCCCTCGGTATCAAAAATGTTTTAGCGATGCCCGACCGATCATTTTTAGTACAAGAGGCATGTAAAAAGGCAAATTTATCTCTTGCGGTTGAAATGTTGGATATGCCCTTAAAACATAAAGCGATTGATTCGACCCATGCGGCAAAAATGCTTGCTGATGCAGGCGTGGGCTGTATTGTGACCCTTGGAGGTGATGGGACGAATCGAGCCGTTGCCAAAGGATGCAATTTAGTTCCTTTGGTTCCAATTTCAACAGGCACAAACAACGCTTTTCCGATAATGATTGAGGGAACCTTAGCTGGAATGGCAGCAGCAGTAGTAGCTTTACGAACTCCAGGGGCTCGTGAAGCAGGTGTGCGATTGGCACCTCGACTGGATGTCTTCAGAAATGATGAGCTTATTGACTTTGCTTTGGTAGATATAGTGGCCTATGCTGAGCGGTTTGTAGCAAGTGGTGCCATCTGGGATTCTAAAAAAATACAAACTGTTGTTTTGGCTCATCCTCGACCAGGTACGATTGGTGCATCAGCAATTGGGGGTAATTTGCCTCAGGCAATAACTAATGGGAAAAGCGGTATGTGGTTAGAAATAGGAAGGAATGGACAACCAGTTTTAGCTCCAATTGCTCCGGGCTTAGTAACAAAGCTAGGAGTTAAATCTGTACACAAGCTTAACGTAGGGGATAAAAAAACAATTACAACTTATCCATGTGTATTGGCTTTGGACGGTGAACGGGAAATACCAATAAAGCAAGGGGAAAAGATTGAAGTCCGGTTTAGTCAAAATGGCCCCCACGTCGTTAATGTAACGGCCGTGTTAGCAGCGGCTAGTCAGGCAGGTCTATTTATTAACTAAAGCTTCTACCGATTAAATATAAAGAAAATAAAAAGAGGGATACCGGCTATCTTGGCGGGCAGACGGTATCCCTCAGAGCTAGCAAAACGTTTGAAATCCGTTCCATTGAAATCTCAATAGGAAGGCTATCTTGCGTTTGCCAAGCTTCATAATATAACTCACCCGCCCATTTTAGCAAACATAAAAAGGAGAAAACAAATGTCTTTAGATAAAGAAACCATGCTGGATCTTTACCGTGATATCGTGCTCATTCGGACCTTTGAAGAACGATTAGGCGTTATCTATTACGAGGATAAACTGCCTGCATTTGATATTGCTGCCGGCCCTATTCCAGGCGAAATGCACTTGTATACAGGACAGGAGGCTGTTGCAGCGGGTGTATGTGCGCATCTTAATAAAGATGATCCTGTAACTAGCACCCACCGCCCTCACGGCCACATGATTGCTAAAGGGGTCGACCTCAACCCAATGATGGCCGAAATTTTTGGTAAGAAAACTGGATTCTGTCAGGGTAAAGGCGGGCACATGCATTTGTTTGATCCTTCAATTCACTTTGGTTGCGGCGGCATTGTTGGAGGTGGTATTCCGCATGCTGTTGGTGCTGCATTAGCTATAAAAATGAAAAAAGAAAACCGAGTTGCAGTTTCCTTTTTTGGTGAAGGAGCAGCAAATATTGGCGCGTTTCATGAATCGCTAAATTTAGCAGCACTATGGGATTTACCTGTTGTATTTGTTGTTGAAGATAACTTATACGCCATCTCTGTGCCAAAAGAAGCCTCAACTTCAGTTCGTAGCAATGCAGAAAGAGGAGCGGCTTACGGAATTCCGGCTGTCCAAGTTGACGGGCAAGACGCTGTTGCTGTTTACGAAGCTGCACAAGAAGCTGTGAATCGCGCTCGAAACGGAGAAGGTCCAACACTGGTCGAAGCCATTTGCTACCGTTTTCGGGGGCATTTTGAAGGGGATGCTGAAGGCTATTTACAAGAAAATGAAAAGGAAAGTTGGAAAGAAAAAGATCCAATAAATATTTTAGGTGGCCAACTGAAGGACCAAGGATGGCTATCTGATGCAGAGGCTGAGGCAATTCAAACTGAAATGAACGATCGCGTTATGGCAGCTGAGCAATTTGCAAGAGAAAGTCCATACCCGGCACCTGAGGAAGCATTGGACCACGTCTTTGCTTAAAAGCCAGGAAGATATTTTTGTAAGTAACTTGTCGGAAGGAGACATGATGTGTAAATCGCACATCCAAAAAATAAATGAGGTGGCCCTGCACAAGTGCCACTAATTTTGAAGGAAATAATTACGATGTCTGAAAGATTATTAACAACCTCAAAGGCGATGGCTGAGGCAATTGCACAGGAAATGGAACGAGATGAAAGCGTGTTCGTTCTTGGTGAAGATATTGGTGCCTACGGCGGGATTTTTGGGGCCACCGAGGGGCTTCTACAAAAATTTGGACCAGAACGCATTATTGACACACCGATTTCAGAAATGGGTTTTATTGGAACGGCCGTAGGCGCAGCAACCGAAGGTATGCGTCCAATTGCGGAATTGATGTTCGTTGACTTTTTCGGTGCGGGAATGGACCAAATCTACAATCATATGGCAAAAATTCATTACATGTCCGGCGGAAACACAAAAATTCCGATGGTCTTAATGGCTGCAATCGGGGGTAGCTACAGCGATGCAGCGCAACATTCACAATGCTTATACAGCTTGTTTGCTCATACGCCAGGGATCAAAGTGGTCATCCCTGCGAGTCCCTACGATGCAAAAGGATTAATGACACAGGCTATTCGTGATGATAGTCCAGTTATGTTCTTTTTCCACAAGGGCGGACAAGGGCTAGGCTGGATGACTCCAAATCCACGAGCAACCGGCCATGTTCCAGAAGAATCTTATACGATTCCATTTGGGAAAGCAGATATCAAACATGAAGGAAGTGATGTAACGATTTTAACTGTTTCATTAATGGTTCATCGTTGTTTAGATGCTGCAGAAAAACTAGCAGAAGAAGGGATTAGTGCAGAAGTCATTGATCTTCGCACGTTGGTGCCATTAGACCGTGAAACAATAATTAACTCGGTCAAAAAGACCCACCGCGTATTGATTGTGGACGAAGATTATTTAAGTTATGGCATGTCCGGGGAACTCGTTGCCATTATAGCCGAAGATGCCTTGGATTATTTGGATGCCCCACCAAAACGGCTCGCCGTTCCCGATGTCCCTATTCCATATAGTCGACCAATGGAGCAGCATGTAATACCAACCATTGATCGAATTATAAATAACGTGAAAGAGCTGATCGAAAGTTAGGAAACGTTTGGGTAATAAATCAAGAATCCCTTCAAGTATTCGGTATTCAATTTAACAAATGGATATTGAATACTTGATTGAGGTTCTAATGTTAAGTGTTCCGAAGTTTCTAAACTGAAAACTTTGTTAGATAAAAGCTTCGGGGCCTCGGGGAAACGAAGTTTATGGCCACCATTTTATTCAGAGCAGGAACTTCGTTTTACTTAAACGCGAGGACTTCATTTTATAAATAAAAAATGAAGCACCTAGCAGCGAGGAAAATAGGATGCCTGTTCTTAATATTACAGTTCCCAATGAAATAGTAGATGCAGAAGAAGTAGTTGTCGTTACTTGGTTCAAAAGAGAAGGAAACGCAGTTAAAAAAGATGATGTGCTGCTCATAATCCAATTCGATAAGGTTGAAATGGAAATTGGAGCACCTGCTAATGGCATTTTATCAAACATTCTTGTCCAGCAAGGCGAAGTGGCCAAAATTGATCAACCCTTAGCCGAACTCGAGCTAACATCTTCTGTAGAAAAAGAAGTTTCTGAATCCAGCAAACCAAAACGAGACCAAAATAGCGCCCCCTCTGTTCCGTCTCGTGAAGTGAGAGCCTCACCGATTGCCAAAAGATTGGCTCGCCAGCACGGCATAGACCTAACTCAGGTTGTTGGTAGTGGGAAAGAAGGTCGAATTGTAGAAAAAGATATTCAAATCTTAATTTCCAAACAAGAGACCCCCTCTACCCTTTCAACACCACAACGTGATGTTGCAGTAAAAAATAAAATCCGCGCATCCCCGATTGCAAAACGAATTGCTAAAGAGCACCAAATAGATTTAGCTCAAATTCCCGGTGCTGGAGAACGCAGGCTCACCGAAAAAGATGTTCGGACTTATATTGAAAATCAGCAGGCTCAAACCGAGGCAACACCCATCCAAGACAAAGCACCAAGCACAATCGTGCCTATGGCGGGCATGCGAGCCACGATTGCCCAAAGAATGCACCGAAGTCTACAAGAGATGGCTCAGCTTACTTTGCATACTGAAGCAGATGTCACGGAGCTAGTTGACTTGCGGAACCAATTAAAACAAAAATTTTCTGTTACATACACAGATTTAATCATTAAAGCGAGTGCCATTGCATTACAACACCATCCTCATATCAATGCCACATTAAAGGAAGATGATATTCATTTTTTATCAGAAGTGAATATTGGTTTAGCCGTTGCTCTAGAAAGCGGTTTGATTGTGCCCGTTATAAAAAATGTCGAGCAACACTCTTTAGAAGAGCTATCCATAAAGCGAGGGGAACTCGTTAAAAAGGCCCGACAAAATCAATTAACCCCATCCGAGTTTACAAGCGGCACTTTTACAGTGACCAATCTGGGCACTTATGAGATCGACGGATTTACACCCATCGTGAACCCACCCGAAATTGCAATTTTAGGGGTTGGTCGAATTGTAGAAAAACTAGTCGTGGCAAAAGGGAAAGTTGCTCAAAGATTTATGATGACCTTAAGCCTTTCATTTGACCATCGCTTAGTCGATGGAGCTCCAGCAGCTGCATTTTTACAATCAATAAAAAGAATCTTGGAAAAGCCGGTCGACTTAGCTTAGATGAAAATAGAGTTATTAGGTGGTTGCACATCAGCTAATTGCTAAATTTTATATTAACCAAAAAAGGAGAAAATTTATGTCTGTAGAAAGCGTACTTAATCATCATCTTGAAGGGTTCTCTAATGGTGACGTTGATGCCACGATGGAGGATTATACGGAATCATCAGTTCTAATAATGCCTGATGGCACCCATACAGGCCTAGACGCTATTCGTAAAGTATTTGCAGGCTTGTTTGATGGATTGTTCAAACCTGGAACATATGAGTTTACTATGGACCGGACAGATATGACAGGTGATATCGCATATATTGTTTGGCATTCTACGAACAAAGGTGTCGATGTAAAGATAGGAACTGACACATTTTTGATACAAAACAATAAAATAATAATTCAAACTTTTGCGGCATTTTTACAAGAAAAGTAGTTAAGTGTTCCGAAGTTTCTAGTTTGAAAACCATGTTAGATGAAAGCTTCGGAACCTCGAGGAAACGAAGTTTATAACCGTCGTTTTATTCTAAATAGGAACTTCGTTTCATTTAACCTTTCAAACTTATATCCTGGTGAGCATTTTATCGTATATTGCAGTGATGGAAGTGTAATTTCGAGAGAGTAAGCCACTTTCTGAAACCTCCAAGCATAGCAAATTTGGAGGTTTTCTATGCATCGTGCCGTGAAATAGACTAAGATTTTTCTACTAATTAATTTACTTGAAACAGCAGAAAATTAATTCCCAAACAAGAATTCTCCTTGAATGCTTGATGCGAGTGGTGGCGTGAAAATTCCAATGGTATTATTGTCAACAAAATTTTAAAAGAGAAATCAATGACAATACATCAAAGTCACAAACATACACACCCTAACATAAATTCAAGCACTGAACTATTAAGTAACGCGGAGTTTTTACACCAGTTCAATAATCAAACCTTGAACCCAATCCACTTTAATCATGTCGGCCATTTACGACTTGCTTGGATATATCTTAGCCATCACGACCTTGAAACGTCGGTCAAGGGGGTTTGCAAGGGTATTGAGGCATATGCAGAGAGTCTAGGCGCGAACACAAAGTTCCACATCACAATAACAGACTCTCTTGTCAGGATTATGGCAAAACGGCTAAGTTTGATGACGCAGAAGGATTGGCAATCGTTTCTTGATCAGAGCAGTGATATGGTTGAGGATGCCGTGTCTGTTCTACTCCAATATTTCAGCAAAGATTTACTGTTTAGCGAATCGGCGCGCACGTCCTTAGCTAAACCAGATATTCAGCCTATATAACCTTACCGCTATCATTTTCAGGCAATGAGTAATTGCTGATTAAGTTAGTTCTTCTGAGACGTTACTCAACGGGTGAATAATAGTGATCTATATTGTGGGCATTGATAAAGACGTGCTTCATGTAAACTGCTGGGGAAACAGGGTTACCGTGCAATATTTCCAAAGCAAGTTCCATTAATTGTTCGCCATATTTTTCGGGCATGTATGCTGTTGAACCAATTAGCCGAGACGCCTCATTACGGATCTCAGCATGAATCAGGCGATCTGCCCCCTGCCCTACAATCACGACATCTTTTTCTCGCTCGGCTTTACGCGTGGCCTGCAGCGCGCCAAAGGCAGCCTCGTCATTAAACGAGATGATTGCGATATGCGCGCTGCTTGGGACATTTTTAATGTGCGCCCCAACGGCCGTTTCGCTAACCTCACTCGTATTGCCGCAATCTAAATATTGAATTTTTTCGTTTGAAATTGGCCCAATCATTTCTTGTAGGCCGTCGAGTTGCCCTTGGATGCGTGCTTCAGGCAGCGAGCCCGCTCTTGGCTCTTCCAAAACAAGCAGTTGCTCAATACGGCCGTGCCACTCTTTTTGAATCCATTCCCCCAGCGCCACGCCGGCCATATGGCCCGCCCGATAATTGTCGACACCAAAAAATGTCGCACCAACGATGGGAATGTCCACCGCAATAACGGGAACCCCAGCCCGCCGGAACTTATCCATAATGAGATTTCCCGCTCGATAATCAATCTGGTATTCAATCGCGATATCGACTTTACGCTCTATCAAGTGGTTTGCCATTGTCAAAGCAACTTCACCACTGAGCTTGTTATCAACGATCACCAAATCGATGTCGCTGCGGAGGGCCGCGGTTCGCTCTAAGCCACGCCGCACATCAACCGCAAAGGGCAGCGTCTCGCTTTGATTGGCAAAGCCAATCGTAAAACGGCCGTTTTACGACTGGCTGGTAAACGACCTGACCGTATTCTCGCCACAAATCGTCAAATTAATGTTTGCTTGCCGCATTTGCTGGACAAACTCAGGCGAAATTTCACTATCCGTTACGAGATGAGACAGCTGATCAGCATTCGCAAAGGGCACAAACCCCTGTTGACCAAATTTTGAGGAATCAACAATTGCCACAGTCCGTTCAGCCGCGTCAAGCACCTTTTCTTTTAATTGGGCATCTTCAACATCCTGAACCGTTAAACCCCGATTCAATGAAAAACCAACCCCAGAAATAAAGGCAATATCAAGATGCAAAGCGTCTAAAAGTGGATCGTTTGGTGCGCCAACCGTATAGATACCGTCCTGACCAACTCGCCCCCCAATCAGAATAACGGTATGTTGACCCTGTTCTGAAAGGGCTAATGCAACTTTCAACCCATTGGTAACAACCGTTAAAACGCGATCCTGCAGATGAGGCACCATCATCTGCCCAGTTGTGCCGGCATCTATCCAGATAGCGCTTCCGTTTGTCACCATTTCCGACGCCCAGCGGGCGATGCGCTCTTTTACGGAAACGTTTGGGACGAGGGTTTGTATGGGTGGGGAAGCATTGCCTCCAATTAAAACAGCCCCTCCGCGAACGCGCTGCACTCGTTGCTCTGCTTCTAAAGCGGATAAATCATTGCGAATTGTGCCTTCTGATACATTGAGTCGTTTTGCTAATTGGGGAACGCGAATGCCTGGTTCTTCGGCCAAAACGCGCAATATATTTTGTCGTCTTTCAAATCCAATCATCATTTGCCTTCATAGTGCCAAGGTGAGTTTGGCAAAATCTTGACGTATTTTAGAGTAGAGGGTATCATTTCGCCAATATTCATCAATTTTCAACAATTTTCAACAATTTTCAACAATATTTTTGGATTTCAAGCTGAATTGCGCGAGAACGAGGAGAAAAATGACCAAGCCCATCCTTGAGATGCAAGAAATCTCAAAACGCTTTGGCACTACGCAGGCCTTAGCAGATGTATCTCTTTCCCTGTATCCAGGTGAAGTGCACGCGCTGCTCGGCGAAAATGGCGCAGGCAAATCCACCCTAATCAAAATCATGACGGGTATTCATGCACCGGATGAGGGCTCAATCGTTTTAGACGGGAAGCCAATCACAATCAACAATCCCATGGATGCCCAAGCGGTTGGTATTGCCGCTATCCACCAAGAACCGATGATTTTCCCTGATTTGAATGTGGCCGAGAATATTTTTATTGGTCACAGAAAGCGAGGATTCGTTGTTCGATGGCGCCAAATGTACCAAGAAGCAGCCGAAATCCTAGCCCGTCTTGATGTCAAGCTAGATGTGCGCAGCTCCGCGCGGGGACTCACGCTAGCGGCTCAGCAGGTTGTGGAAATTGCCAAAGCGATTTCGCTGGATGTGCGAGTCTTGATAATGGATGAGCCAACCGCCTCCCTTTCTGCGCATGAGGTTGAACAGCTTTTTAAACTGACGCGGGCCTTAAGAGCCAGCGGCGTCAGTATATTGTTTATAAGCCATCGTTTGGAAGAGGTTTTTTCAATTGCTGACCGCGTCACTATTCTGAGAGACGGCCGTTTTGTGTCTTCCCATCCTGCTAGTGAGGTGACGCCCGAAGGTGCCATCCGAGATATGGTGGGGCGGCATATGAACGACCTGTTTGTTAAAACGAAGCAGGAACGGGGTAAACGCCTCCTGTCGGTCAAATCGCTAAGCAAAGAAAATGTTTTCGATGATATCTCCTTCGATGCGCATGCAGGAGAGGTGGTCGGATTTGCTGGTCTCGTGGGATCGCGACGAACAGATGTGGCTTTGGCTTTATTTGGTATCGAAACGGCCGATTCTGGCACCGTCAACTTCGACGGGGAATCGATAACGATTCGCAGTCCACAGCAAGCGGTTGATTTAGGCATTGCCTACGTCACTGAAGATCGCCGCCAGCTTGGCCTCAGCATGCCGATGTCAATCACCACGAACATCTCTCTGCCAACATTAAAGCAATACACAAACCGACTAGGCTTGGTTCAACAATCCGTTGAGCGAGAAACGGCTGAATCGTTTCGCCAACGCCTCAATATTCGCACGCCCGGGGTCGAAACGGCGGTTGGTGATTTGTCCGGTGGCAATCAGCAAAAGGTGATGTTGAGCAAATGGCTCAATATCAAGCCCAAGCTTCTTATTCTGGATGAACCAACCCGAGGCATTGACATCGGCGCGAAAGCTGAAGTTCATCAAATTATTAATGAGCTAGCCGCTGAAGGAATTGCCATCATCATGATCTCCTCAGACCTGCCCGAAGTGCTAGCTATGAGCGATCGCATTGTGGTGATGCGGGAAGGTCGGCAGATGGCCATCTTAGACAGCGAAACGGCCACCCAAGAACTCGTGATGACCGCCGCAATGGGACAAACTGATTGACAATTAGCGATCAACGATCAACGAGTCGATTGTCAACCAAAAACGTAAATCATCAACCAAAAATCGTAAATCAAACTATGGAAACAATTCGTCGCACTATCAGACCCGAACAAATACGAGAGCTATCGTTAGTGCTCATTATTGCGCTGGCCGTTCTCTTTTTTGGGTCACAAATCGAAAATTATTACCAGCCGCGAACGTTCAACCGCATCGCGACAAGTGTTGCCATTTTGGCCGTTGTGGCGGTAGGGCAAACGCTTGTGGTTGTGATGCGCAATATCGATCTCTCAGTGGGGTCAATTGTCGGATTTACCGCTTACTTTACAGGCCGGTTGCTCGTAAATAATCCCGAGATGATGCCTTTAACGGCCGTGTTTTT
>JBCCFD010000250.1:0-11250 GCA_039029915.1 Chloroflexota bacterium | reverse complement strand
CTCAGGGAAGCCATAAATCTTTATCAGCCTCTTATTCTTCAAACGGCAACAATTTACTGCTGAATCTTATAAAACTCTTAGCAAAACTAGGACTTGAGTTTCATTGGTTTGGAGGGGGTCTTCATGTACTATGGCACTGGTCGATGTATCAGTACCATTCCTTACATCAACTATATTATCGCAGAAAATATAGTTGGAAGTTGTGTGAAGAAAAGCTTATGACTCAAGAATTTGACTACCTGTCACTTGATCAATTGTTTGAGAATCCCAATATTGCCTCCCAGAGCAACGCCTATCATCCGAACGATTTGACCAACGAATTTGGTCATTTTAATGATGCTGTTGCTATTCGCTCATTTCTTATGAGTGTTAATGCGGCATTGGACTCTAACAGTGAATCAGAAATAAATTTTGCCCTGAATCTCTTTAACGCATCAGATAAATATCCGCATTTAAAAAATGGGATTCAAGCTTATAAGAGCAAACAGTACCAAGCGACACTTTACGCCGCGAACTTAACCCTTGCAGATGTTGAGAACGATACAAGCGTGAATCGCGATTTTGCATTTTGTGCCGCCTGTTTGCTGATTGCCCATTCCAACAAGTTTTTTGGGAATGATAATGCCATCATTAATGTGCTTATTAAGCTCAAAACTCACCTGAGCAATGAAGTTGGCACGCCATCATCCAAGTGGATTAAAGAGATATTCGATAGTTTCCAACCGTATTGGGGTGACCAACGGTATCAAACAGCTGTCGAAAAATTCGTATAGTTATTCCAAGCAAAATCACTCAGATTTACAGAATATCAAACCATCTGGATGAATACCGACATCTATTGTGTTCACCACTTTTAACGTTGCTACATCAATAACCGAAACGTCATTTGTTTTATTGTTGGCCACATAAGCTAGATCCCCCTTTGCATTAAAATCTGTTCCCCCAGGCCAAAAGCCAACTGGAATTCGTTTAATTTCTAATTTTCGTGCCGTATCAATAACCGAAACGCAGTCACCTAATCGATTGGGTACAAAAGCGTATTTGCTATCTGGCGTAAATGCCACGCGTATGGGCACATCGCTTGTCCGAATTCGACCCTGCAGGCTGTGGGTTTTAGTATCCATGATGTACACCATATTATCATCTTGGTTTGCCACGTAGACCCACTGACCATCTGGGCTCACGTTGATCCCCTCTGGACTGCGTCCAACGGGATAGTGAGCAATCCATTCATAGGTGCTTGTATCCATTACGGAATAGGAATTGGATCCAATGTTTGAAACGTAGGCCCGTTTTTCATCTGGGGTGAGGGCAACCATATGACTCATGCGCTGGGCAGGAATAACCTTTGTTACCTCATGGGTGTCAGTATCGATGATGAACACTTTGTGGGCATAGGTGCTTGCTAAAATGAGGGTGCCATCAGCTTTTATTTTGCCTTCATGAGGGAATCGAAACTCTGGGTGTCGAATCGTGTCAATAATTTCTAATGTCGTCATATCAAAAACAGAAATTGACTCGGCACCCGCATTTGACACGAATGCTTTACGGCCGTTTGCTGTGGCAGCAACTTCATGGGGATTTTTTTCAACAGAGACGACTTTTACTACCTGTTGCGTAGGCTCATCAATAAACGAAACGGTATCTTCATCTTTATTTAGAACAATGACATACTCTGACATGATTTCTCCAAATTTACGGTATTGTTGATAGTCACCTGACTATACCAAGAACCATTAAAAGATAAAGAAAATAACCCTTTTATATGTCGGTAAAAAATTTCCGACCTTTTAGAATAAAAAAAACAACTAGTTAGCTATTGTTAACATATGCCAGAGACCATGTTTCTGGCTTTTTCCTTCAGGCCAATAGGTTGTTTGACTAAATTTAAGCGCTTTTGATGCATCTTTACCGTGGTCAAAGTAGGTGCGTTCAATCTTTATCTCACCGTTCCCCTGCGCCCCTTTATGCACAAGGTCTGTGAGGTTGTGATTGATTTGCCTTTGTTGACCGTGAGCCGCCTGCTCGTGTGGTCCGACATAGCTGTTTGGCAGCTGCCACGCTAAATAAGTGGCGTCTTTTTTGCCAAAACGGCCGTTTTTATCTAAGAACTTAAAGACCGCCCCACCCCGCTGCCAGCTTTGCTGTTCGATATTTTCTGGGGTGTAAGCGGCACCAATGGCTAAATTAGGGGTGATTTTGACTTTGGTTTGTTTTTCGTAGCAGCGTTGCGTGCGTTCAGGGACGGCCGTTAACTCGCGAAGCGTTTGTCGACTAATTGGATTGCTGCTTTGTCGGCCGCTGTGCCAAGCTGTGTAAAGATGGGCTTTAAAATACCCAATTCCTTGGGTTAAGGCTGCTAGGGGTAGGTAAACGGGCGCACCCGCGAGCTTACTGCACTGTAGATTTTGCCCAACTTTTGTGGCCCCGTAGAACCAAAGCCGGCCTTGATGCGTGTTCCACACCCAAAAACGGCCGTTTCCCTGATGAAGCACCTGCCGCAGGCGTCGCCAACCAAATAATCGATAAGGTGAGCTTGCTTCCGTTAGTCGATGCCGCAGCGCCCTCATGTCAAGCCAGCCTTTTCCTGATTCATCTAATAGGCGACAGCTTAGCCAAACTTGGTAGTGAGGCACTTGTTTTAACTGAATTGCTTGAATCCCTAACGTAGGGTAATGCTTGACTTTAGTTGGAATCGTCTGGGGGCTTAAAGGTGCAGGGATGATTTTAGGGGCTGTCGGCGTTGATTCAGTGAATGTGATTGGGGTTAAATTAGAGCGGAGCTGTTTGGTTAATCTATTTGTTCCCCAGCCTAAATGGGAGGGGAGTTGAGAAACGGCCGTTAATGGATTATCTCGTTGTATTTGCGAGGGCTTCGGATCAGCAGATACCCTTTTTGAGGGTAAATTGGCACGTCTTCTATGAAGTTCAAGTTGCGCTGAAACAACAGCGGAAGACAACTCGGGCATGGCAAAACACACCCAAATTCAAGTAACCAAAAAGAACATGTGATCGATTGACGCATGGATCGGGGTATGCTATGCTCCTTTTACTAAGAAACGCCACCTAGGTATACAAATACCTCCCAAATAATTGGGGTCTAATTGTGCGGATACACAATGGTCGAATAAGTGGCAACCCAAACAAAGGCGGAGTGCAGACACACTTCGCTTTTTATTTCAAAAAACCAGATTTATTGATGATTTTTTGAAAAATGAGCAAACACAACATTAGATTTTCACTGAAAATGGCATGGAAAATTTGACAGCTCCCACCAGCATATGATACGCTTGAGGAAACCAAAAAGTGCTGTTTGTGTTGGCGCATAATACAGTGAAAATATTATTTGGTTGTAGCGGGGTTAGGTGTGACAGCACCTAGCCCCGTTGTGCTTCTGTTAAATTGACCAACGACTTAAATCACGGTCCACCTCATCTAGATCCAAGAGCCTTACACCAACAAACTGCCAGCGTAATCTTGGTCTATTTCGCTTTTCTTCAGCTAAAAATGACTCGGCTTGACTTTGTGTATTTGGTGCCCAGCCAAATGCTGAATAACACACATAGTAAACTTGCCATTCCTCTGTTTTTGGAATGACATTACCCGTATGTTGAATAACATCTTTAATTTGTTCAATAGTGCCCGGTTCATCTTGCCAAAGAGCACAGCCTAACACAATTGATTTATCAGCTTCACTAATTCCAACCACGTCAATACTGAAGTTGCGCTTCCATTCACCACCTACCTCTTCTATAGGCACCGGCAGCTCATCGTGTGAACTAGCATTGAGCAACCATTCTTGACAAAGCTCTCGCCAGGTGCCGGCTTGAATAAACTGAGGCATGTTATTGGTAATGGAGTTAAGGACTTGCTCTTGCTGGCCCATGGCTAATTTCGATTGGTAAGCGGCCAGAAAGCGATAGTAGAAGCGTAGATAGGGGTCAGTTACAAGATAACGACCCAATCTGGAGTTTGTATTTCGTTGGGTGACAGGAACTTTGCGTTCAACGAAGCCTGTTTCTCGCAAAATTCCCAGATAGCTGGTCATGTGGGTACTGGATAAACCATTCATTTTGCCAATTTCGCTCAAAGTCTGAGCACCGTTGGCCATGGCTCGCATAATCCCGACGTAGTTATAAAGATCGGTAATAAAATCTTGGAGAAGCAGGCGATGTTCATCAAGCATCCACGCATTAGATGGCCGTAACTGCACCTGCACATTATCAATTACGCTCATTGACGGATCGAGCCGTTCCCAATAAGCAGGAACGCCACCGTAGATTGCATACAGAGCAACGCGCTCAGCATTTGAATATCTTGGGAAGTATTGAGATGTGACGGAAAAAGGGAGTGGAGACAAACGCATTTGAGCCGTAGAACGGCCGTAAAGTGGGGCCTGATATGAGAGCAACTGCTTTTGCATGACCCCCATTTGAGACCCCGAAAGCGCCAGCAAAACATTTGAATTCGTCAGTCGATGGTCCCAAACTTTTTGGAAGGTGCCTATAATAGAAGGGTTAATATCCATGAGATAAGTGATCTCATCGATAAAGAGGGCTAGCCGTTGACCTCTGGCTAAAAGCGCAACCTGCTTAAGCGCTTGCTCCCAATTCGCATAGGTGAAATCAATCGGCGCTTGCTCATCTGGATCCGCAAAGTTGGCAATCGCCTGCGAAAAAGACCGAAGCTGGTCAACCGCTGAAGTAGGTTCAGCCATCCAGTATAGGCCGTGTTCACGGTGCTCATTCATCCAATGGGTTAAGAGGCGTGTCTTTCCAATCCGGCGACGACCATAGAGGATGATCAATTCAGATTGATTAGAGTCCCATAGTCTATTGACCAAGTCTAATTCGTCTTTTCGTCCAATAAATGCTTTGGCCATAAAATTGCCTTAAGTGAAGAAGCAAAAAAAATTCAAAAATAGATAAGCTTTTGCTTCTCTTAGAAGTAAACTATTGTGAGCCACAAAGTTGACGAGACGCTTTTAGTCTACTTAGTGGTTGAGAAGTCGTTCCAATTATAGGGGACTCGCTTCTCAATAGAGTAAACCGAACTACCCATACACAGGCATGGTTTACTTAAAATCCGTATAAGATCGATTATAATAACTGCTATTATACTAGCCAGTTAGACCATATAATATAATAGCAGTTATTATAAGTCAAATTATAAATAAGCTTTCTGGTTATGCGATTGTGGTTTTATGTAAATTTTTTTATGGGCTGGTTAGTTGGGGAAGATCGTTTCATTGTTGAATGTCCGTTATTATAAATCTGATTATAATAATGAATCTTATAATAACGGGTTTTTTACCGTTTGTTTGCCTCATATTTCAAAAAATGGTTGATTACTGAGACGTTTAGAGACAATATTTTAAACGATCTGTATATATTTATGATTATATTAATGATCTTTTCGGCATTTGTCAAGTAATTGTTGTATCAATGCATCAGTTGTTGCAACATCACAACAATTACATTAATCAAATCTTAAAATGATGTTGAAGTAAAAAGGTTCTTTACTCAACCATGATTCTTGAGGGAAATAGATATGGCACAGATTAGAATTATGTTGGTTGATGATCATGAGGTTGTTCGTATGGGAATGCGGGCCTTACTGGAACGACACGATGAGTATACGGTTGTTGCTGAAGCATCAGACGAGATGAGTGCGGTTAAAGAAGCGGCCGTTTCTAAACCAGAAATTATTTTGATGGATATTCGTTTGGCGGATGGCAGTGGGATCGAAGCGTGCCGTCAAATCAAAGCGAAGCAGTCCGATATCAAGATTATTATGTTAACCTCTTACGCAGAGGATGAACTGCTTTTCTCTGCGATTCAGGCCGGTGCGATTGGTTACGTACTTAAGCAAGCTGATAGCCGCGAACTGTTGCGGGCAATTAAATCGGCCGTTGAAGGGGGTGGTGTCCTAGACCCCTCATTGACACAGCGGGTATTTGAAGAGGTGCGTCGCTCAGTTGAAAGGACTGAGGCCGATCGGTTTGTCGAACTTTCAGACAAAGAGAAACAGGTTCTTTTACATTTATCTGAAGGTGAAACAAATAAAGAGATTGCCGAACAACTTTACTTAAGCGAAGGCACCGTGCGAAATTATGTGAGCCATATCTTTTCAAAATTAAATGTTGCGAATCGAGCAGAGGCCGCCGCTTACGCCATTCAGCATCATTTGAAGGACAATTTGTAGATGCATTTGGATTCTGCTCGGTTAAACTACCAGGCACTCCACGCCTTGAATGAAGCCGCCTTAGCCATTACTGGTGATTTATCGCTTGAAAAAACACTGCAGCAAATTGTTGATGTGACCCGCGAATTGGTGTCAGCAGAATACGCTGCGTTAGGTATTCCGAATGTCGAATATCAGCTCGAGGCTTTTATTTATTCGGGCGTTGAAGCAGCCGTTGCTAAAAAAATGGGGCAGTTGCCTCAGGGGAAGGGTGTGCTGGGGGCAATCATTCGAGAAAAACGGCCGTTTCGACTGCGTCACATCGCAGAGCATCCCAAATCAGTCGGTTTTCCACCATACCATCCGCAAATGGAGAGTTTTCTTGGTGTCCCTATTGTGGCCGGAGACACGGTTTATGGGAATCTTTACCTTACCAATAAGATGAATGCTGATGAGTTTTCCGCTGAAGATGAGGCGATGGTGCAAATGTTGGCTGCCCATGCCGCTATTGCGATTCAAAATGCTCGCCTCTATGCTGAAGTTGAGCGACTCGCCGTGCTTGAAGAGCGAAATCGAATCGGAATGGATTTGCATGATGGGGTTATTCAGTCGATTTATGCGGTGGGATTAACGTTAGAGTCTGCTCGATTGAGTTTGCCAGAAGAGTTGCAGGAGACCGGTGGATTGCTAGAAACGGCCGTTTCTCAACTCAATCGCTCGATTCAAGATATCCGCAATTTTATTATGGATCTTCGCCCGCGAAGATTCAGAGGGAATTTAAAGGAAGGGATCGCCCAACTCGTACGTGAATTTCAAGCCAATACAATGATTCCTGTTGAAACAAGCATTGATGAGCAGCTTGAGGTGAATCAACTTCTATCCAAAGCAGCTGGCCAAACGCTCTTTCTTTCAACCCAAGAAGCATTGGCTAATATCGCCCGACATGCTCAGGCAACGCAGGTCAATGTTAAACTGCTTCTAGAAATTGAGTGGGTGAATTTAATTATTGAAGATAACGGTAGAGGATTTGATACAAAGCAAAAGAGTCAAAAACTTGGACACGGTCTCTCAAATATGGAGACTCGTGCCCAAGAACAAGGGGGTCGATTTCAACTATCTTCCGAACCTGGCTTTGGCACAAAGATTAGCATTTCCCTGCCAAGTTCAAAATAAAGTTGCCCAGCCTTCCGCGTAGGGCTGGGCATGTTTTATCCTAAAATGGCTTTTAACCATTTATTCCGATGAACGAACGGCGTGGCTTCTAGGATAGCGTCAAACCCGTAGAGGCGTCCGGCACCAAAAGCACCTAATCCGAAGAGCAAAACCGCGTAAATAAGATGGTCGTCAACGAAGTAACCATGCTCCAGAGGGAACCCTGCGGCTAAACCCCCGTGAAGGCTGGCGGCCCAAAACATCATCATCATCATTGCTGCCCAGAAGGCGTTCCATCGTACTAATGCCCCAAGAATCAGTCCAAGACCTGTCAATGTTAAACCCCAAGCAACTAAAAAGTCGATAGCAGGATTCCCAGCCATTGCTGCAAACTGAGTTGTAAATGGGTTTCCTTCGGGAATCGCAAACTGCAAAAAACCAGCTGCAGTCCATTCTGGGTCAAGCACCTTAACGATGCCACCTTGGAATAGCACCCACCCCATCAAAACCCTTAATGCCACAATCGCGTAGCCTATTGTGGTTGCGTTGTATTCCGTACGGATCTTTTTCCCCAGCACATTATTATCAAGCTTATAAGCGGTCATCACTGTCCTCCTTGCTGAAAGTAAACTTGGTTTCAGCCAATTGATTAAAAACTACTGCTGTTCTTATTTCGTGCTTCTACTTTAAACTTGTTGAGGACGGATTACTGCTAACATTTGTCATTAAATTTCAGGAGCGAATCATTATATTTTTGTGACATCTAAACGGCCGTTTCCTGACTATGTCACTCCCTTTTATCTTATCTCATCATGTCACATGATAAAATTTGAGCATTTGATTCTAAATAGGTTTGTGATGATGTCGAATCATATGCAAGGTATTTTGATCATTAACCGTCAACCGCATTAGCCCATAGAAAATAATCGCAAATTTCAAACTGTGGTATTAGGTGAGGCGGCTTGGCATCTATAAAGCGAATGTGACCCATCGAATCAATCGATTGTGCGGCGCGTAAGAAGCGAAGGTATGGTAGCAAGGATACTGGGATCGAGTAATTCGAAATGAGTCAGAGCTTTTCACAAACATTCGAGAGAATCACAATCACCGGGCTGAAGACCGTGAAAACCTTGACGCATTAACTCAAAAAATGACCCACCATCGGTAGGGGCGGGATAAAACCCCAAATATCAATCAATCCAAGAACACCTTTATCTCGCCCCTGATTGGCAAATGGTTTGGATTGTGGGTATGAGGGTGGGTGAGATATTCGGGGTGTTGGTTAGGTGGGATGATTTATGGCGAATATCCCACCCCTACGGTTGTGTGATAAGATTGGGGGATGTCGCGAAAAATTGATTCTTTTAAACATCGGCGACAGTCGATCCGGTGGAAACATTGGGATTATGGGGAGGCTGGGGCGTATTTCATCACTATTTGTACACATCAACAGGTGCTTTTATTTGATGACCCACAATTAAGTCGTATTGCTTCAGATGTGTGGCAAGCATTGCCTAACCATCCGAAAAGTGAACATGTGTCTCTAGATGAATTTGTGATTATGCCGAATCATATGCACGGAATTTTGATTGTTGATCATCAAACGACCCAACCCTTGGAAAATAATCGTCAATTTGAAAATGTAGCATCGGGCACGGTTGGGCGGCTGGTTGGTACTTATAAGGCGACTGTGACGCGTCGAATTAATCGACTGAGGGGCACACCAGGTGTAAAGAGGTGGCAACGAGGATATTGGGATCGGGTCATTCGAAATGAGCAGGAGTTCCTCGCCATTCAATATTACATTCGTGAAAATCCCAATCGCTGGTCTGAAGACCGCGAAAACCTAGACGCATTAACCCACAAAATGACCCACCACCGGTAGGGGCGGGATAAAAATCAATTAACCTCTTAATCGAAAAACACCTTTATCTCGCCCATTTTGGCAAATGTGTTCGATTGTGGGTGAAGGGTGAGATATTCTAGGTGTTGGTTGGGTGAGATGTGTTTTGGCGAATATCCCACCCCTACGGTGGTTTTGGTTGGTGAATGGATTGTGGGGTGTCATTGGTGGGCGAGATATTCTGGGTGTTGGTTGGGTTGGGTGATTTATGACGAATATCCCACCCCTACGGTGGTTTTGGTTGGTGAATGGATTCTGGAGTGTTATTGATGGGGTGAGATATTCAATGTATTGGTTGGGGGAGGTGTGTTTTGGCGAATATCCCACCCCTACGTGGAATGTTTGGTGAATATTCCACCCGTATGATTAGAAAATTTGGTTGGTCATAACGCCACCGTCTACGGTGAGGTTGGTTCCGGTGATCCAGCGGGCGGCGGGGGAGGTGAGGAAGAGGCAGGCGTTGGCGATGTCGTCGGGTTTGCCGAGGCGAGTCAGCGGGGCGGCGTTTTGCCACCGTTCCACGCCTTCAGGCCAGGCATCTTCGATACCTTCCCGCCAAATAAGGCCGGGGGAGACGGTATTGACGCGAATGTTGTACTGGCCGAGTTCGTTGGCAGTCGATCGGGTGAGCATAATGACGCCTGCTTTGGCGGCGTTGTAGTGGCTGTGCATGGGGGCGGGGTTTGTACCCTCAATGGAAGCGATGTTGACGATAGCACCCCCCTGACCCTGTTGAATCATCTGGTTGGCGACGGCTTGAGTGCATAGGAAGGTGCTGGTGAGATTGGTGTCCATCACAGCTTGCCACGCTTCAAGTGACATGGTGGTAAATGCGTCAAGTGGATAGGTGCCAGTGTTGTTGATGAGGATATCGATACGGCCGTATTCCCCCATCACCTTCGCCACCATCTGCACAACTTGATCTTGCTGGGTGACATCAGCTTGGCTGTAAACGGCTGTTTTCCCCAAACCCTCAATCATCTCCACCGTTTGCTTAGCCCCAGCTTGGTTTTGCTTGTAGCTAAATGCTACCGAAGCGCCCGCTTCCGCAAAGCGCACACAAATACCGCGCCCAATGCCGCCGCTTCCTCCGGTGACGAGCAATACTTTATCTGTGAAATCGAATAGTTGATGTGGATGTGTCATGTTTTCCTCGTAAGCAAGCTATCAGCTTTGGGCTGCGAGCTGTGAGCTCTTGGTTGTGGGCTAGGCTTTTGTGTTTTATCTTGAGCGTGTTGTGATTTACACAATTGAACCATTAATCTTAAAATAGACCCCTCACTCACCAAAAGAAGCTGCTCACAGCTCACAGTTGGAAAAAAGGAAAATACCATGCGAACCGTATTCTGGGATTATGATTCAGCCAAAATGAAGATGATTGATCAGCGTCATTTGCCTTGGGCGTTTGATATTGCTGAGTTTGAGACGTATGAAACGACGGCGAAAGCGATTACGGATATGGTGGTACGGGGTGCGCCAGCCATCGGGGCGGCGGCTGGGTTTGGCATGGTGCTAGCGGCGAATCAAAGTCAGGCTACCGATCGGCTCGCTCTCCTGCGTGATTTGGAAAAAGCAGCGGAGATTTTGAATGCGGCAAGACCAACGGCCGTTAATCTTGCCTGGGCGGTCACGCGTCAACTGCGCGTGGCTACTAACGAAGAGCTAGATAGCGTTGATGAGATTCGGCAGGCGCTGCTTGTCGAAGCCCAAAAGCTAGCGGATGAAGATGTTAAACTCAATCGGCGGATGGGGTTTAACGGGGCTGAACTGGTTTCTGATGGAGACACAATTTTGCATCATTGCAACACAGGGGCTTTGGCAACCGTTGATTGGGGAACAGCCCTTGGCGTTATTTTTGCGGCACATGAGCAGGAGAAAAATATCCATGTGCTGGTTGATGAGACGCGTCCTCGACTACAGGGGGCACGTTTAACGGCGTGGGAACTCAAAGAGCGAGGCATTTCGTTTGATTTAATTGCGGACAGTGCGGCAGGTCACTTTATGCGGACGGG
>JBCCFD010000249.1:0-11262 GCA_039029915.1 Chloroflexota bacterium | reverse complement strand
TGAAATTTTTACACAACGCGTTCCCAAGATAAATGCTTATCTGCAAAAATGGAATGCGCACGGGGTGCATACCCCAGCTAGACATCATCAACTTGATTGGAATCATGCTTGGGATGTCTCTTATGTTTCATCAACATTTGATACCGATCCTTTTGAACCTCAATCTGATGGTGTCAAAACACTATTTCCATTTTGTGTCGCTGATCCCCATTCAAATTCAACCTATATCGAATTACCCTACACTTTGCCTCAAGACCACTGCCTATATGTCATTTTACAAGAAAGAACAATTGACATTTGGAAGAAAAAGTTGGATTGGATTGCACAGCACGGCGGTATGGCTTTTGTTATTACACACCCTGATTACATGAACATTGGCGATCAGCCTACTGGGTTAGAAGAGTATCCCATTGATTTATACAAAGAATTGCTAAATTACATTAAGACCAAACATGCAGGGGCTTATTGGCAGGCGTTGCCGCATGAGGTGGCTGATTTTTGGCGAAAGTCAAACGTTCAAACCCAATTTGATCATATTGGTCAATAATGCGTAAGCAATTTTCAAATTGCTATCAAACTTTCAAGGTAGTTGTTGAAAATTATTTATGTAATGCAAATCTCACAAAATACCTTGAAATAAAACAGAGTAGAAATGTGAGGTTCAGTCGGTGAAAACCAAAAAGTATCTTGAAAAAGAAATAGCTGAATTTTTGATTTTCACATACTTGGGAGAAAAATTTTAATGGAAGCTCATAAAAATGCACTATTTGGAGAAGATATACTGGAAAGTGATTCAATGATCGCAGTTGATCTCGATCAATATGCTTATTTTAAGGACCATGCTTTTCAAGGCATGATTGTTTTACCGGGAAGTGCCTATGTTTCGCTTGCAGTTGAAGCCGTGAAACGTCTGTCTACCACCTTGAAAAACATCGAGATTGTTGATGTGTCATTTACCAATATTTTGATTTTGTCGGAAACGTCACCCGTGACATTTAAAATCTCTTGTGAATCAAATAGCGATGGATGGGATGTTTGTTTTGAGAGTGAATCAGGTGAGAATCGGTATGCGACCATGCGGGTTAAAGCGGGTGAGACGGCGCGCTCTATTTCTGATGCTACAATCCAGACAGTTCAGAAGGCTCATCACGCTACCCAATCAGCCAAACTGTTTTACGCTCGGCTTCGTGACGCGAAAAATGAATACGGCCGTTCCTTTCAAGGGGTTTATCATCTTTGGCAAAAAGGGGACACCGCTTTAGGTCAAATTCAGCTCCCCCTTGAAGCCCAAACGTTATCCCACCTGACGATTTCCCCCATATTGCTTGATGTTTGTTCTCAAGTTTTAGCAGGCACGCACGATAGCAACGGCCGTACCTTTATGCTGACCCAATTTAACAGCATCCAGTTTAATCAACCCCTGCAGGATGTCATCTGGAGCTACGCTCAGAAAACTAACGAAACGGACGATCAAATCACGGGCAACGTTTTTATGCTAAACAGCAGGGAAGAGGTCGTTGCTGAACTACAAGGTGTGACCCTACAATATTTAGCAAAATCGGAGCCATCAAAAAGCAAAGAGAATGATTTTCCTATTGCCGTAGCCGCCTCTTTTACGAGCGAACCGATTGAAGAAAGCCTTGATTTTTGGGGCAACCAGCTCAACCGGCCCGTTCATGTTCAGTTTGCACCCTACAACCAGCTTTTTCAACAGCTTCTCGATCCGGATAGCCTGCTTGCTACAAACGAAGGGGCTAACTTGATTTTAATGCGCCCAGAGGATTGGGTGCGTGAAGCCAATCACCTACAGCTGCAGGTTGATGCGGCCCAAAAAGAAGCCCTGCTGACTGAGCACAGCCGACGTTTGTTGCCCAATCAGATTGAAATTGCCCATCTCAATCAGTACGAGACAGATTACGTCTTTAAAGAAATTTTTGTTGACCGCTGTTATCTCAAGCACGGCATTGAATTAAAAGATGGTGATACGGTGATCGATATTGGGGCCAATATCGGACTGTTTTCTCTTTTTGTGCAGCAGCAGATCAAAGATAGCACCATCTACTGCTTTGATCCGTCGCCCCCGATTTTTGAACTGCTCAAGGTGAATGCTCAACTGTACGGGCAAAATATGAAGCCCTTCAACTATGGCATCTCTGACAGCACAAAAGAAGCGACTTTTACCTTCTATGAAAAGTCATCGGTGTTCTCAAGTTTTCATGCAGATGCTGAAGAGGATGAAACGGCCGTTCGTGAAGTCGTTATCAATATGCTCGAAGACAGCGGCATTACCGATAGCGAAGCGCTGGAGCAATATGTTGCCGAACTAATGGCAGACCGAATGAACAGCACGCCATACAGTTGTCAGCTTCGTTCCCTGTCCGACATTATTCGTGAAAATGGCATTGCCAAGATTGATTTGCTGAAGGTGGATGCTGAAAAAAGTGAGCTTGCCATTTTGCAGGGCATCGACGATGAACACTGGTCGATGATTAACCAGATTGTGCTAGAGGTGCATGATCAAGAAGGCAGCCTCATTCGGGCCGTTCAGGAAATGCTTGAAGAAAAAGGGTTTCATTTGGCGATTGAAGAGGAAACCTTGCTCAAAAATTCGGGCCTCTTCAATATTTTTGGGAAAAGACCCAACGCTTGTTCAAAAGCCGTTCAACCAACCTCAACCGTCGGTAAATTAGAAGCGTTAGTAGATGAGTTTACGGCCGTGTTTGAAAACGCCGCTGCTCGAATCACTACCCCGACTTTCGTGATGGTTTGTCCACCCTCCCCTCAAGCCGGTGCTGATCCTCAAATGGCCAGCTTAATGGCGCGGCTTGAGCAAAAAATCGCTAGCAGTACTGCTCAGTTTGGGCACGTTCACTTTATTTCCAGTCACGAGGCGATCAGCCAATATCCAGCTGAAACAGTTTATGATCCCGTTGGCGATCAGCTTGGACACGTGCCGTATACGCCACAATTTTTTGCCAGCATGGGAACGCTTTTGTCTCGCAAGCTGGCGGCAAGCCAGCGTGCACCCTATAAGGTGATCGTGCTTGATTGTGATAACACCCTGTGGCAAGGTGTCGTGGGTGAAGATGGCCCGGCAGGGATCGATTTTTCAGGCCCGTGGGCACAGTTTCAGCAGCTGATGATTGACCAGATCAGTCAAGGAATGGTGCTGTGCCTCAACAGCAAAAACAACGAGCCAGACGTGATGGCCGTTTTTGATGAACGGCCTGACATGCCGCTCAAAAAAGATCATTTGGTAAGCTGGCGCATCAATTGGCAGCCTAAATCCCAGAACCTGATCGCGCTGGCTGAAGAGCTAAACCTTAGTTTAGATAGCTTTATCTTTTTGGATGACAATCCCGTCGAAATTGCCGAGGTGAACGCCAATGCTCCTCAGGTTTTAGCCCTCCAACTCCCCCAAACGGCTGAGGCATTACCCACGTTTGCACAACATCTTTGGGCTTTAGATCAGCTCTCCCAAACGCAAGAAGACAGGCAGCGCACCCAAATGTATCAAGAAAACGCGGTGCGGGAGCGAGCCCGTCAAGCCACGACCTCGATGGCAGACTTTTTAGCATCGCTCGATCTAAAAATCAAAATTGAAACTCCCTCATCAGCTCAGCTGCCGCGAGTGGCTCAGCTCACCCAGCGAACCAATCAGTTTAACATTAGCACCATTCGTCGCACGCAGGCAGATATTGAGCAGTTAACGCAGGCTGATGACGTTGACGTTGTGGTGATGTCCGTTGAGGACCGCTTTGGGGCGTATGGGCTCGTGGGCGATTTGTTCTTTAAGCAGGAGGGGCAAAAGCTGATTGTGGACACGTTTTTGCTAAGCTGCCGCGTGTTAGGCCGGGGTGTGGAGCACCAAATGCTGGCCCATCTTGGTCAATTAGCGCTTGAACGTAGCTTGGCTTTTGTAGAACTTCCTTTTGTCACGTCGGCTAAAAATGAGCCGGCCGCCGCCTTTTTAGACAGCGTTGGTTCTGCCTACAAAGTTGAAACGGACGACGGCGCTATTTATACGATACCGGCAGCCGTAGCCTTTGAGATTCAATATTCGACGCAGACGGATGTGGCCCTTGAAACGGTGAATGAGCGCCGCAAAACGGCCGTTTCTGCACAGCCTCACAGCCACGAGACCTTGAGCCAAATTGCCCACAGCTTGAACAGCAGTGCTGCAATTATGGCGCAAATGGCGATCCAGAATCAGAAAGCAAGGGTGCAGACTGAAGCGTATGTTGCACCAACAAGTTCAGTCGAAAAGCAGCTCGTCCAAATTTGGCAGTCGGTGCTGGGTGTCGAAAAAGTGGGCGTGAATGATAACTTCCGCGAAATTGGGGGTACTTCATTAAACGGGGTGCAGTTGATTGCCCAAATCAAGCGTGAATTAAGCGTTGATTTATCCATTATTGACCTGTTTGAGCACCCAACCGTTAGGGCGATGACAAGGTTTATTGAACACCCTAAAGAGCAGGCTGCATCTGCAAAAGATAACGGCCGTAGTCGGGGAGCCAAACGGCGCGAAAGCAGAAAATCTCGCCGCCGTCGGTAAAGTAACTAGGGCTTAACGGTTTCCAAAACCCCATGGCCCTGCACCATGTGAGACGTATAATGGCAGACAGTTTTGAGAGCAGTTCAGTAGAAACGGCCGTATCCGAATTTGATATTGCAATCATCGGCATGTCGGGGCGATTTCCCGGTGCCAACACCGTCGACGAGTTCTGGCAAAATCTCGTTAGCGGCACCGAATCGATCACCTTTTTTGATGACCAAACGTTAGAAAAAGCAGGTGTCGATGCGGAAACGCGCCAAAACCCAAACTACATCAAAGCGTCACCCACATTAAAACGTCATCCCAGCCAGTTTGATGCCGCCTTTTTTGGCTATTCTCCTCGTGAAGCCCAGATGATAGACCCCCAGCAGCGGCTCTTTTTAGAGTGCGCTTGGGAAGCCATGGAGCAGGCTGGGTATGATGCCCAAGCGTGCAACTTCCCCGTTGGTGTCTTTGGTGGCTCAGCGATGAATACCTACTTCATGTACAGTGGGCTGATCGACCAATTTGCCACTGAATATTTACCTACCCTTATCGGCAATGACAACAGCTTTTTAACCACTCGCGTCTCCTACAAGCTTAACCTGACTGGCCCTAGCCTAACGGTGCAAACGGCCTGCTCAACCGCCTTGGTTGCGGTTCACCAAGCGTGCCAAAGCTTGCTCAACGAAGAGAGCGACATGGCGCTGGCTGGCGGTGTTTCCGTACGGGTACCGCATGAGGCCGGTTACTACTTTGAAGAAGGCAGCGTTGCCACACCGGATGGCCACTGCCGCACCTTTGATGCCAATGCCAAAGGGACGCTTTTTGGCAGCGGAGCGGGGATTGTGGTGCTGAAGCGGCTCGGCGATGCCCTTGACGATGGAGATACGGTCTTTGCAGTTATTAAAGGGTCTGCTATCAATAATGATGGCTCATCCAAGATAGATTACACGGCACCTAGCGTGACAACCCAAGCTGAGGTTATTTCCGAAGCGCTTTCAGCGGCTGACGTATCGGCTGAGTCAATTTCATACATCGAAGCGCACGGTACGGGCACTTTTTTAGGCGACCCCATCGAGCTAACCGCCTTAACCAAAGCGTATCGTGAAGAGACAGAGAGCGTCCAGTATTGCGCGATTGGCTCTGTTAAAAGCAATATTGGCCATTTAGACGCCGCCGCGGGTATGGCGGGCTTAATCAAAACGGTAATGGCGCTACAGCATCGTCAAATTCCTGCTTCACTCCATTTTAATGAGCCAAATCCCCAGATTGATTTTGAAAATTCACCGTTTTTTGTGAACGACGCTCTCTGCGCGTGGACGCCGATTGAGGGATACCCTCGACGAGCGGGCATTACGGCATTAGGGATTGGGGGCACCAATGCGCACGTTATTTTAGAGGAAGCGCCCCATCAAGAAGCATCCTCGCCATCTCGAAAAAGCCAGCTTTTGCTTCTCTCCGCCCGGTCAGAGTCTGCGCTCAGTACGGCTTCTGCGAATCTGGCTGACCATATTGCCAATCACGCCAACAGCTCGCTGGCAGATATGGCTTATACGCTCCAAACGGGGCGCAAAGCATTTAAACAGCGGCGCTTTGTGGTGGCATCTGACCACGAAACGGCCGTTTCTAAGCTAAACAGCACACCCCAAAATGGAGAAACGGCCGTGTTTGACGCAGGACAGACCGACATTATTTTTATGTTTTCTGGTCAAGGGGCGCAATATGTGAACATGGCCCGTGATTTAATGGAGAGCGAGCCGCTGTTTGCCGATTGGGTCGATCAATGTGCTCCCCTAGCCAACCGGCACCTCGACGTAGATATCAAATCGCTGATTTTTCCAGACGCGGGCAATGAGGCGACAGCTCAAGAAAAACTAAAGCAAACGCGCTATACCCAGCCCGCCTTATTTATCATTGAGTATGCGCTAGCCCAGCTCTGGCTGGCGTGGGGTCTTGACCCACAGGCGATGGTGGGACACAGCATTGGTGAATACGTGGCCGCAACGCTCGCAGAGGTGTTCTCGCTTGAGGATGCAATCATGCTTGTGTGTAAGCGGGGCGAACTAATGAACAGCCTGCCTACTGGCGTCATGATGGCGGTATTGCTATCAGAGCAAGAGGTTCAACCCTATCTCAATGGCGGCTTGTCGATAGCAGTGATCAATGGGGAGCAGGTTTGTGTATTGGCAGGTGAAGAAACGGCCGTTGCCCAACTGGAAATGCAGCTTGCCGCCGCAGAGATACAAACTCAGCGTCTGCACACATCCCACGCTTTCCACTCAGCTATGATGGCGCCTATTTTGCCCCAGTTTGAAGCATTGGTCGCTGGGGTTGAGCGTCAGGTGCCAAAACGGCCGTTTGTTTCCAACGTGACCGGCACGTGGATGCGAGAGGCAGATGCGATTGACCCAGCCTATTGGGCTAACCACATCCGGCAAACGGTCCGATTTTATGATGGCGTAACCACACTGCTAAACCTTGAAAATAATCAGCTGTTTATCGAGGTTGGTCCCGGCAACACGCTGGCTAAGCTTGTCCAACAGCATCCTCAACGCGCAACGAGCCAAACCATTATTCACACGCTGCGTCATCCCAAGGAGCAAACGGCTGATGACGCCTTCTTACTCCAGCAGCTGGGCCAGGTATGGTTAGCGGGTGCCGAAATAGATTGGGAATCATTTTACGAAGATGAACGCCGCCTGCGCGTGCCATTACCCACCTATCCATTTGAGCGGAAACGGTTTTGGTTTGAGGAAAAAACCAGTCCTGCTGCTCAAAAATCAAGTCGACGTACTAATTTAGATGATTGGTTTGCTGTGCCGACGTGGCAGCGGGTGCCGCTGGTGACACAAACGGCCGTATCTCCTCAAAGCTGGCTGCTCTTTCTTGATGAGATTGGTGTGGGTAAACAGCTCGCTGAGCAGCTAATAGCAGCGGGACATCACGTGATGACTGTACAAGAGGGTGAGCGATTTGAAACTGTCAGTACAGATTCTTTTACCGTCGCTGCATTGAAAAAAGAGAGCATTGCCCAACTGTGGGCCTCTTTAGAGGAATCATCCCAGTTTCCTAACGTGATTATCCACTGTGGGTTAATCACGGCCGACATTACCCCACCAATTCAAAGCCAAACCGCCTTTTTTAAGCTGCTGGCTCTATCACAAGCTTTAGACGATTTTGTTGAGGCTCAGCCTCACTTGTTGATGTTGGGGAATCATTTGGCCAATCTGTTTGGGGATGAGATTGTTGATCCCAGTAAAGCGATGCTGTCGGGTGCAATGGGTGTCATGTCGAAGGAGCTTGGCATTCCCGCTCGCTTCATGGATGTGGATGAAGAGGCACCGGTTGAACGACTCTTGGCTGCAATTTTGGCAGAAACGGCCGTTCCTCATGCCACTCAGTTTGTCGCTTATCGGCGTGGCCAGCGGTGGCAACGACACTTTGAAAAAATCGTTTTACCCGCTTCCAAAAACAGCTTGCTCAAAGATGGGGGAACCTATCTTATCAGCGGCGGCTTTGGTGGTGTAGGTGCCACATTTGCTCGGCATCTGGCGGCGACGCGGCAGGCCAATCTTATTTTGATCAGCCGCTCACCCGTGCTGGCCCATGATTTAGAAGACAATCCAAAAGCGGCCTTAATGCATCAGCTCGTTGAGCTTGGGGCAACCGTTTTGCCTCTGGCCGTTGACGTGACGGATCGTGAGGGTATGGAAACGGCCGTTTCCCAAGCCGTCGCCCAATTTGGCCAAATTGACGGCATTTTGCACACGGCTGGCTGCATTGATGACCAGCTTCTGGTGCAAAAGTCAGTCGCGTCAGCTCAAAATGTGCTGTCTGCAAAGGTGCAAGGCACGCGCGTTATTCATGATTTGGCGGCGGAACTGAACCCTGATTTTGTGGTGCTGTTCTCGTCAATCAACGCCATCTTAGCCCCTGGAGGCCAAGTTGATTACAGCGCGGCCAATGCGTTTATGGATGCTTTTGCAGAACA
This sequence comes from Chloroflexota bacterium, assembly GCA_039029915.1. Lineage (GTDB taxonomy): Bacteria > Chloroflexota > Anaerolineae > Promineifilales > Promineifilaceae > QQUD01. Next base: position 2,734 of record JBCCFD010000249.1, on the reverse strand, counting down.
ACAAAACTTAACGGCTGAAACAAATACCATCTCGATTAATTGGCCCGGTTGGCAAGCGGTTGGCATGCTGGCCCAGTTACCCCCGTCTGACTGGCAGGCAGCCGCCTTAGCCAGAGGAATTGCACCGCAGGAAGGTGTTGAAGCGTTTGAACGCGCTTTGGCTTTGGGCGCGCCGCAGGTGCTTGTCTCGCCTGAACCCTTTGAAATAACGCCTGTTCAAGTTACCGAAACGGCCGGTGTCAATGAGGCGGCACCAGCAGTAACAACAGCTGACCTAGCCGATATGACTGAAGAGCCAGCTTATGAAACTGAGACGCAGGCCAAGCTGGCTAAGCTGTGGGAGGCGTTTTTGGGCGTGGAACGGCCGTTGCCTGATGATGATTACTTTGAGCTGGGCGGAAGCTCACTTATTGCGCTACGCATGCTTAGCAAAATTGAAAAACAATTTGGTATCAAACTGCGCTTAAACAGTTTGATGGACGCCCCAACCCTGCGAGAGTTGGCGGCACTGCTTGAATAAATCGTAACAATGTTTTGGAAAAAATTATGACGAAAAGCTCACCGATGAATGAAGCTCAAAAAGATGTTTGGACTGCTATCCAATTTGATCCGACGCTATCTTTAAACTACAACCTTGCCATTGGCATCCATTTAGAGGGGAATATCGATGTTGAGGCGCTCGAAACGGCCGTTTCTCTGCTTATTGAACGGCATGGAGCACTGCGCGCTGTGCCAAACGCTGATGGTGTTTCGCAACGAATATTTGACTCGATTAAGCTGCCATTTGAGGCTTTAGATTATCAAACATTATCCACCCAATCCCAGAACGATGCGCTTGAAAAACACCGCTTAGAAGAGGTTAATAGCTACTTTGATTTAGACAATGGTCCGCTGTGCCGTTTTAAATGCCTCACGTTTTCAGAGACGAAGCATTTGGTGCTGATCTCTTGCCATCACATTATTTCAGATGGCTGGTCGATGGGGGTGTTGGCATCAAACTTAGGGGCTTTATATACGGCCGTTTGTCAAAACCGCACGCCTGAACTGGGTGAACTCATGCAGTTGGGTGCATTTAATGCACACTTAGAAACGGCCGTGGGCAGTGAGGCGTACCAAGAAGCCGAAAATTACTGGCTCGAACAGTTTGCCGACATTATTCCGGTCCTCGACTTACCTACCGATCGCAATCGTCCGGCTCGTAAAACCCCCAAAGGCCTGCAGATTGATGTCCCTATCAGTGAGAGCTTAATAAGCCAACTTCAAAAAGCAGCTCGCGAACAGCGGACTACGCTTTATAGCTACCTGCTAGCTGGTTTCCATCTCTTACTGCACCGCTTTTCTGGTCAAAAGCAAATTGTTGTCGGCATCCCCGTTGCTGGTCAGCTTTCAGTTGATGCTGAAGATTTAGTTGGTCATTGCGTTAATTTCTTGCCTATTCGGCTCGACTTTGACCAACCGATGACTTTTCCAGAGCTTTTAGGTGAAGCCAAAAATCAGCTATTTGAGGGGATTGCTCAGCAAAGTTATCCATCCGGTCAGCTCATTAAAAAGTTACCTATCAAGCGAGACAGCAGCCGCTTGCCGTTGATTTCCGTCGCATTTAACCAATTCCCCTCCCGACTTATTGACTCATTTGACGGCCTAAAGGCTACTTTTGAAGTTCTACCCCGACACTATGAGTTGTTTGACATTTTCATGAACGTCATAGAAGGCCCAACTGGTTTTAAAATTCAATGCACTGCCAGTCAAGACCTTTTTGATCGAGCGACGATTCAACGAATGATGCGCTCTTATCTTAATCTGCTGGCCTGCTCGGTTGAGGCGAAAGATAAGAAAGTGTCCCGCCTTTCTTTGTTGTCTAAGTCTCAAAGAGAAAAAATGGTGGTGCAGTGGAACCAGACGGAAATGGCTTACAATCCAACGGCCACGCTGCACAGCATGTTTTCTACGCGGGCTGAACAGTTCGCTGAAAAAACGGCCGTTATTTCCCCGTATGGTTCATTAACCTACGCTGAACTTGAGCTACGCTCCAACAAGCTTGCTAACCATCTGCAAAAGATGGGCGTACAGTCTAACCAGTTTGTGGGGATTTGCTTACAACGCACGCCCGATTTGATTGTTGGCCTGCTCGGGATATTAAAAGCGGGTGGGGCTTACTTGCCTATGGATCCGAACTACCCCGAAGAGCGGCTGAAGTTTATGCTGGAAGATTCGCAGGCCAACATCTTGCTTGCTGAAACTGAAACAATCAATGAACTCCCCCAATTTTTAGGGCGTACCATTTTAATTGATAAGGATTGGTCGGATATAGATTCAGCAAACACGCCCCCTATACAGTATCGACACAACAATATGAGTGACGCACTGGCTTACACTATCTTTACGTCAGGGTCTACTGGGAAGCCAAAGGGTGTCAAAATAACGCATCGTAATGTGGTAAATTTCCTAATCACCATGCAAAAAGAGCCCGGCATTCGCAGTACAGACGTGCTTATGGCTGTGACAACCCTCTCGTTTGATATTGCTGTTTTAGAACTGTTCTTGCCGCTGGTGAGCGGTGCAACGGTAGCGTTAGCCGATGTTGAAATGAGTCGGGACGGTCGCCGTTTGGCGAATGGACTAAAGAGGATGAATGTTAGCATCATGCAGGCCACGCCTGCGACGTGGCAAATGTTGCTGGCTGCGGGTTGGCAACCCGCTGAAGGGTTCAAAATGCTGTCTGGTGGTGAGCCGC
>JBCCFD010000248.1:0-11271 GCA_039029915.1 Chloroflexota bacterium | reverse complement strand
TATCCCCATCAAGTAAGCAAGATGTAGTCATAAATGAGATAGTACGCAACGAACAGCATCAAATGACCCAATTGAATAAGTGTTCAACATATAATGTGAGTTGCTGTCAGTACCGAATGACCAAGCGAGTCACGAATTCCGCACGTGTGTGTATTTGTTGTCTTGGATTTTCTGCAGCATCATTACTTTCAAGAATACTTCCGTCAGCGGAAAGAATTAAAATGCCGTCATTGATTTTTTCAAAAAGAGTGCGATAGATGTTTGATTGACCAATCATAATAGAAATCTCTTTTTAATTATTGTTTTTATTTGAGCCATTGGTTTCAAGGTAAACAACAGAGTGGCGTCCAAGTGCGTTGCCAACCTCTTTAGCGGCCGTCCTTAAAATAGACTCAACGCTGGTAGAATTACGGATCTTCGCGGCAATCTCACGAATTTTCTTTTCGCGAATCGCCCTAGATTCAGCTTGTTGAAGATACCTAAGCGCCTGAATCGCAATTGCAGATTGTTCAATCAATCTGAAAAGCTCTCTAACTTCAAAGCCAAAGAAATTTGTTTTTTCCTTATAGTAAAAAATGACATAGCCCAACTGAGTATTTCCCAAATTCAACGGGAAGCTAACAACACTCTGAGCATTAACACCAGAATACAATGCAGGACCAGCCGCCTGATTCAGCAATTGATTGCTCGTTAAATTTTCAAGAACAACTGGCTCGAACTGATTTAGTTTTTCTAGGTCAATAAATTCAGACAGTTTATAGCGCATCACTGAGTCAGATTTATCAAGCGTGTCACCTTCTCTTAATTGGTCAACAATTTCGAACCAAGTTGGTAAATCTTCACCAAGGTATGGCTTATTAAAGTAAATGATCTGTTTTAAGTCAGCTCGTTGACTTAACGCGGAATGCTCATTAAAAATTCTTAAAACATCTCTATATGATTGGGCACCATTTAGTTTTTCACTTACTTCATATAAATTCTCGGTCTCATTTAAGGCCCTAATTGATGAAACACTTGCCGAGATAGGCTCTACAAGTTGGTTGATCATAAATAGGTCTGTATCTTCAAGCAACTGGCGTTTATCCCAGCCAATCTCAAGCGCACCCTGCCAGCGACCAAAATTGATCAGCGGCACAAGGATTAGGGATTTCAAACCGGCCATTCTGTAGGATTCGCGCGCCTGTTCATCCATTTCATGATGCTCTTCAATATCTTTCACCACAATGAGTTGATCGTTTTGAATTTGCCATTCGTTAAATATTGGATGAGTTTCAGTTAAAGGGAGAAATTCATTTATTGGCTCATGGAAGGTCTCATCCTCCCAATGCGAAACCTGTTGGAAAACAGCCGGATTACGATGCTCATCATTCCTAAATTGAAACAGGGTTATTGATTTAGGATTATCCACCGCATCTTTGATTGAATTGACAATATCATTTTCAGTGATGGCCTGAGATAATGAGGCTTCGATTTTTGCTAGCTTATTCAGTTGATCAGCGCGTGCATTTGCTTCATTAAACAAGGTGATTTGGTTTGTCACAATGGAAGCTTGTTCAGAAATAACGTTCAATAATCGAACATCGGATTCAGAAAATTCTCTTTCAATATTCCAAGCAATACGAAGCAGGCCGAGCCATTGACCTCTAGCATGGAGGGGGATAAATACCATTGATTTATTGCCAATTTTGGACAAATTCTTTTGTAATTCTTTATTGACTTCGGGATCTGTTTGTACGTTCTGAATAATGATGACATCGCTGGGTCGATTTATCCAAAGGTCTGCCATCCGTAATTTTGGAACATAATGGCGGGTTCCTTGTCTAAATGGATCATTCTCAACCAAATGTGAAACAACAACCTCACTCATGCTTATCCAAAGAGGTTTATTATGCTCATCAGTTTCTATTCGACTAAACGATGCCCGATAGTATCCGTCAGCGATTGACGAATTTAATATTGTTTCTAATATCTCACGCTCAGTTGTAGCACGATTCAAATCAGATACGGTTTTGTAAAGGGAGTCAGTTTCCGAAAGGGCACGCTGGTTTTGATCAAACAGCATCTTTGATTCTAGAATCGAGCTAGTTGATAGCGCGATTTGATTAAGCAACTGTTCGTTTTGCTGTGAAAACTGAACAGAATCGGAATGGGCAACATTGATAGTACCGATAACCTCTCCGAGCACAATCAAAGGCATAAATCTAGCATTTAATTGGGATCCTTCTAATTCAAAAACACCGTCTTGTATTTTTCCAGACAAAATAGCTGTTTCCATAGGTGAATCTAATAGTGGCATCTTTTGACCAAAACTGACTTCATTCACAATTCCAGCTTGATGAGCAATGATTAGTTGGGTCGGATCATTTCTATCGATAGCGGTAAAACTAACTCGCTCCATATTCATAATGTCGCGTATTCTGTGGGTAACCAAATCAAGCACCTCTTGAGCTGAGGCTAGGGCGTTACTTTCAATATTTAGATCGTTAAGCTGATTTAGCTGCTCACTGTATCTGGCAGTCTCTTCAAATGCCATTTCAATGGATTCGTTTAGATGGAGTATCTTGGCATGATCGGCTAATTGTTGCGACACAGCCCAAACCAGCTCTTTTTCTTCCGACTGCAGGGATGCAAAGTTTGAGACTTGGAAATGACCGACGTAGTCTCCTTCCTTGGTCGAGACATCCGTTAATATGGGAACGGCACCTGTTCCATTAATATTGCCATTTTGGTCTAAGAAACGGAAATCTGGGGTAATAGTTCCATCAATATAGGGTTGGAGTTCAGAAACGGCCGTTTCTTTCAAAGAGTCCAACGAATCAGTCTGCTGAATTTTCTGATTAATATTCAACAGCAGATTATCTTGTTCGGCTCGTTTTTGAATTTCCTCGTAGACTTGCGCATTTTGAATCGCAACCCCAATTTGGTTTGCTACCAATTGCAAGGTGTTCAAATCATCAACCGTCATCTTGCCTAATTCATCTTCTTGAACATCCAAGACCCCAGCCACCTCATTATTAATAAAAATTGGCACCACAATCTCTGAAATCGTATCAGGGAGATCCGCATTCGGAATCCAGGCTACAGGTCGATTTGGATCACGGACATTAGGAACGTAAACAGGCTGTCCAGTTGTACCAGCTTGCCCAACTAACCCACGCTCAGGCTGAATAAAGAATGAGCGAGCTAGAAGCTTCTCACCGACCTCACCTGTTCCCTGCCTCATAATTAACTTTGTTTTATCCTCATTCCATAAATAAATTTGAGCGTGATAATAATCATAGGTATCACGAACCAAATTCACGACTGAAGCCAAAAGCTGATCTAATTCCAAGATTGAGGATAATTCACGGCTCACATTCGATGCAATTTCTAGCGACCGCGTTCGATTAGCCACCCGTAACTCTAGCTCATTCAGAACTGTATTCAACTCATCCGTCATGCTATTCAAAGCAACCGAAAGGTTTTTTACTTCATCATCTGTCTCTAGAACTTCAGCTCGTGCCAATCGATCTCCACTCTCAATTCTTTGCGCAACTGATGTCAATCTTGTAATCGGGGAGACAATCAAATTTCCAACAAATGATGCCGCTAAGGTACTTAAAAAGACAGTCACGATGCTGATGACTATCACTGTTTGAGTTTGTTGATTTACATTTGCTAATACTTCTGATTCTTGTTGTGAAACAATAACAAACCAGTTGAGTGAATCAATCGCTGCCAAGTTTTCATGAGTGGTGACTCGACCAATAGCCGAAAAATAGTCTTGCCCGTCAATTTCTACAACCTGCGTTTCTTCTTGCGTTACGTTAAAATTACGAATAACGGTTTTCGAGCTATCACTAGGTCTGTCTACAATAACATCACCTTCTTCAGTAAATATTATTGAAATAAATCCATTAACAAAAATATTGACTGATGCAGATTCATCTATTGCATTTGTTTGTTCTAACAGGGCATTTAGGCTTTCAAGCTGGTATGTTGTTTGTAAAACCCCAACCACTTCAGGTCTAGAGTTAGTATCTTCTGATCGGTCCAAGATCGGCACCGCAATAACAACAGCAAAAGATTCGGTACTGATGTCGTATTTAGGATCACCAATGTAAAGGCCGCCCTGACCATCATTATAGGCTAGCTGCCACCAATCTTCATCCGCCTGATAAAAATCGTTCGTCTTATTTGTTGCTGCAATCAAACCACCGTATCTATCAGTTGCGTATATCTCGGCATGTCCTGGATAGGTTTCACGCAATAAACGCAACTCACTGGCCGGTTCATTTCCTAAGATTGGGCCTACGATTTCATCATTATCGAGCCTAACGTCTACACGCCAATCACGATCAATCGCCTTTAAGCGAGAGTATATTATCCCGTCAGAGATGTCTCCATAACTGTTATTTTGTTCGGTCGCCAATTCGCTTAACTGTGAGTTCAAGGCAGCCGTTTCAACAATTCGGACTTGTTGCAACAATAGCTCACCAAATGCAAGCCCTTCGCTTATTCCAATTTGCTGTATATTTTCTTCAGCTCCTTCAATTAACTGGGTGCGGGTTAAAATGGAAAACGAAGATGAAATTAAAGCAATAGAAAAAATTGCGATCCCAATAATAGCAATCAATATCTTGTTGCGAATTGCTAAAAGGTTAAATAATGTAAATATATAAATGAAAAGAAAGAAAAGAGAAATTAATGATAGAGTGCTAAAAGGTTGGTTCAAATTTCTTACTAAATCAGGCCGGCTTGGAAATGCAAACTGGTCAATCAACAAAAATAAGCTGACCCCTGCTAAAGTAAGCAAGATATTCCGAGTAATGTTTCTCGTCGGAATTACCAAAGTGGAAATTGCTGTTATAACCGCAAAATAAGCACCGGATAGGAGCGTAAATCCATTTTTTGATAGAACGATCAACACAATTGTTGAAATAAAGAGCGACAAGATAATGGTGTATCCGGCCAGATCAGGTCGTTTTCGTTGACCAAAAATAAAGCTCACTATACTAAACGCCAAAGATAAGAAAGCAAATGGCTGGTTTAAAAAGAATTCACCTTCTTGCTGTAAATTAAAAGCCCGAATTGAGCCAAAAAACAAAACTGTTGCGATTAAAAAGATAGATATATAAATCGCCCGTCTGGAACGAATTTCAATATCTTGGTTAGGTCGATTGTGGACAGATAAATTATTTTCAGCTTGCATAATATTTTTTCGTCTTTTTTAGGCAGGGACTATTACACCATGATAACATATTGCGACTAGGAAACCGTGAATAAAACGTAATGCTTACACTGGGATTTTATGGGAAAAATGTACCGATACCCCTTAAGTTTCAAAAAAGAGGCGGTATTTATGAGTAGGTGATTTTGTTTAGATTGAGTAACTGATTCAATTTTTTAGAGCTGTTCATCCAGCAAGCGATTCACTAAGGCAGGATTGGCTTTGCCCTTGGAGGCTTTCATGACTTGCCCCACAAAAAATCCTCGTAACTTGGTCGCCCCATCTTTATACCGCTGAACGTTATCTGGATTATCAGCGATCACTTTTGCAACAAGGTGAGCTATTGCAGATTCATCAGAAATTTGGGCAAGTCCCTTCTCTTCGACAATGGCTTTGGCCGTTTTTCCTGACGTGAACATGTCAGCTAATACGTCTTTAGCTGTGTTGTTATTAATGGTTTGACCCGACACAAGCTTAAGCAAAGCCACGAGTTCAGCAGGCTGTACTTTAACCGCTTGAATATCTTGCTTGTGTTCATTCATGAGGCTGAAGAGGTTGTTACTCATCCAGTTAGCCACGGCCTTAGGATCACCCCCAGCTTTTACGGCCGTATCAAACCATTCCCCTACAGCTCGCTCCTCCGACATGATGTCGGCATCATAGTCAGACAAGCCGAATTCGGCCGTGTAGCGCGCTTTTTTAGCATCGGGCAATTCCGGCAAAGCTTGCCTAGCTTGCTCAATCCACACGTCAGCTAAAGCGAGCGGCGGCAGATCCGGCTCAGGAAAGTAGCGATAATCTTCAGCATCTTCCTTAATACGCTGGCTAAACGTAATGCGCTTGCTTTCATTCCACCCCCGCGTTTCTTGCACTACGGTTTCCCCTTTGTCCAAGATGGCGGCCTGACGCTTTAGTTCATAAGCGGTGCCATCTGCCAGTACCCGAAAGCTATTTAGATTTTTCAGTTCAGTGCGGTTTCCGAAGACGGTTGAGCCAATGGGCATCATGCTAATGTTTGGCTCAACGCGTAGCACCCCTTTTTCCATATCGCCGGAATTTACCTCCAAATAGCGCAAAATTTGACGCACTTTCATCGCGTAGGCCCGCGCTTCCTCTCCAGACTTAATGTCCGGTTCTGACACAATTTCAAGCAGCGGAACGCCAGAACGATTGTAATCAACGAGCGAGCCACCCCCGTCAAGATGGGTTAGCTTGCCAGTATCTTCTTCCATGTGCACGCGGCGAATGCGTATCCGCTTTGTAGCACCGTTTTCTAGCTCAATATCGAGCCAGCCATTGAGCCCAATTGGATTCTCATATTGGCTGATTTGGTAGCTTTTTGGCAGATCGGGATAAAAGTAGTTTTTGCGATCAAAGATATTGTGAGGCATGACTTGGCAATTGAGGGCCAGCGCTACCTGCATGGAATATTCAACGGCGCGGCGATTAATGACGGGCAACATGCCGGGCATCCCCAGGCAGACGGGACAAACGGCCGTATTTGGCGCTGCCGTCACGCTGTCAACCACACGACAGCCGCAAAACATCTTCGAGTTAGTCATCAACTCAGCGTGCATTTCTAATCCAATAACGGGTTCGTACCGGTCTTGCCAATTGCTCATACTCATCTCTCTAGTATTTCGCACCGTAAGTTCGCCTATGGTTTTGGTTAAGCGAAATACTCAACAGTCTTCCGAATGATTTATATCATAAACTTCTGTGGACTTTCGGAAAACTACACTAGTTAAATTTCATTTTACTGTTGTCACCAACAAAAAGCGTTTGTGAACTGCCAGCAACTTCACTTTTCTCGCCAATTAAACTCTCGGTCAGGTTCATATCGGTCAATTTACTGTTAGCATCGATGATGGAATGCTTGACGATGACGCGTTCTAAATGAGCTTCTGGACCAATACTGACGTAAGGACCCAAAACACAGCCATCAATAACGGCCGTTTCATGAATAAACACCGGCGGAATAACCGTGAAATCTTCCCCATAACTTCGGTCAATCGCATCTTCAGACCCATACCCCAACCCAAGCAGGCGCTTGTTGGTTTCCAAAATATTGGTGGGGGTGCCCGCATCAAACCAAAACTTTGTGGCCATCGTGTGCATCTTAAACCCATCTTGAAGCAATAATCCTAGGGCATCAGCCAAGTAATACTCACCTTTGGTTTTAATCTCTTCAGCGATCATGCGGTCAAGGGCTGATTTTAGAGAACGGCCGTTTTTAAACCAGTATGCCCCAACAACAGCTAGCTTGTGCGCCAACGTTTCCGGTTTTTCAATAATTTGCTTAACGGCCCCATCTTCCCCCAAAACAGCCACCCCAAAGGAGCGCGGGTCTTCTACCTCTTCCACAAATGCAATGCCATCCACAGCTTGAGCATGAAGCTGCTCGTACTCGGCATCAATAATACCGTCTCCAAACGTCATAAATACCGGAGACTCATCTAAAAAGTCGCGACAAAGCCATAAGGCATGCGCCTGGCCGAGCGGCTCTTCTTGAATCACAAAGTGAGCGTTTAAATGAGCATAATGCTCATTCACCCACGCTTCAATTTCTGCACCCTTGTAACCCACAATAAAAATCACCTCATCGGTCGTAATCGCTTCGATCTGCTCCAATATATGACCCAACACCGTATTACCCGCCACGTGCATGAGCGCTTTAGGGCGACTCCACGTATGGGGGCGCATTCGAGTACCAAATCCAGCTAAAGGAATGATTACTTTCATGATTTTTCCTGTTTCTACTTTCTAGTGCAGTTTTCCAGATCGTTTACATAACAATCTATTAGGCACTTCCGGAAAGCTGCTAAATGTTTCGCTCAACGAAACCTGATGCGAGCGCCCGAAGCGAAATACTAGACAGCAATCTCGGGCTGTTGAGTATGCCACTTAGTTGCCTGCTCATAGGCGTATGCCGTGTTTAGGATGGTGGCCTCCTGCAGTGTATTGCCAATTAATTGCAGGCCAATAGGCAAACCTTGACGATCAAAACCACAGGGAACAGACAAACCGCAGCTGGCGCTTAAATTTAGAGGTAGCGTAAATATATCTGCTAAATACATGCCGAGCGGGTCATCAGTCTTCTCACCAATTTTAAAGGCGGTTGTTGGACTTGTCGGTGCGGCAATGACGTCAACGTTATCAAAAGCATTGATAAAATCATTTTTGATTAGGGTGCGTACTTTTTGCGCACGGCCGTAATACGCATCATAGTATCCCGCACTTAAGGCATAGGTACCTAGCATAATGCGGCGAGTGGTTTCTGGGCCAAATAAAGAGCGCGTTTTCTTAACGGTGTCGATCATATCTTCACCCTGTAAGCGGGGACCGTAACGAACCCCATCATAGCGTGCTAAATTGGCACTAGCTTCTGCAGGCGCAATGAGATAGTAAACCGGCAGCGCATATTTCGTATGAGGCAAGCTTATTTCTACGATTGTGGCCCCTAAAGATTCTAATTTGGCAATGGCGGAACGAACGGCCGTTTCTACTTCTGCATCCATCCCGTCTATAAAATATTCCTTTGGCACCCCAACCCGTAAGCCAGAAATATCGCCGGTTAATGCTGCCTCATAGTCAGGAACGGCCGTGTTCAAAGAGGTGCTGTCACGCTCATCGTATCCAGCCACCGCTTGGAACATCGCGGTACAATCAGCCACTGTCCGTCCGAAGGTGCCGATCTGGTCGAGAGTAGAGGCAAAAGCCACAACCCCCCAGCGAGAAATACGGCCGTAAGTCGGCCGTAACCCGACAAGGCCACAAAACGAAGCGGGTTGTCGCACACTGCCGCCAGTATCTGTCCCAAGCGAACCATACGCCATGCGGGACGCCACCGCTGCCGCACTTCCACCACTACTGCCTCCGGGTACTCGTGACAAATCCCACGGATTACTCGTAACGCAGTAAGCAGAATTCTCCGTAGAAGACCCCATAGCAAACTCATCCGTATTCGTTTTGCCTAAAATAACGGCTCCCGCTTCTTTTAATTTTTCCACAACAAAAGCGTCATAGGGTGGCACAAAGCCTTCAAGCACTTTGCTCCCGGCCGTTGTTTGCACCCCTTTGGTCGAAATAATATCTTTAACCCCAACGGGCACGCCCAAAAGTGGAGACTCTTCACCAGATTCACGACGTTCATCTGCGTTTTGCGCCTGTGCTAAAGCGTCTTCTTCAGTAACGGTCAAATAACTCTTGACGTTTTGATCAACGTCTTTAATCTGCGCCAGCATGGCTTTCGTCGCAGCCACGCTCGTTGTTTTTCCCTGGCGAAGGGCATCTCTTAATTGGGTTAAGGATAATCTTGCTAATTCCATGTGGGTCAATTCCAAAAAAAAAGGGCTATTCGCCCTATTCTCAATTCATGCAAGTGGACAAATGTTATGCTTCGTCTAATACGGTCTGAATCCAAAATTGATTCTGCTGTTGCTTTGTGGCGTTGGCGAAGACGTCTTCAATGGAGAGAGACGGCCGTATTTCATCGTCACGCATCACATTTTCCTGCGCAACAGCGTGCGAGGTCGGCGGAACACCTTCCAAATCTAGCTCGTTTAACATCTCAGCGTACTGTAAAACGGCCGATAATTGTTCTTGATAAGTAGCCAGCGCTTCATCACTCAAATCTAAGCGAGCGAGGTGGGCAATTTTGGCGACATCTTCTCGGGTTAAACTCATAATTTTCTGTCCTGACCGAAGTATAACACCCTCAAAATGGCAAGCAAACCATTCTCCGATTCCCAAACCAGAATGGCATCAATCCTCGTCAACCTCATCCTGCATCTTTCGATACGCTTCTTCAGTCCATAAATTCTCAGGGGAAGTAAGCTTATCGATAAACAACACCCCGTCCAGATGGTCTATCTCATGTTGGAAAATCCGAGCTGTCCAGCCTTCGAGCTTAAGCTTCACTTTTTTCCCTTCTCGATTGAGCGCCCGCACGCGTATTGAATCTGGACGATCAACCTCACCTAAATACCCAGGAATAGATAAACATCCCTCAATTCCTGAAACAATTTCATTGGAATACCATACTATTTCTGGATTAATGACAACGTATAGATCGCGAGAATCTGGAATCTCATTGCCGTCATCGTCTTCTTTTGGCAACGTTTCAATGACTGCCATTCGTAAATTGCGGCCAATTTGTGGCGCGGCTAGTCCAACACCTTGGGCGTCACGCATTGTTTCAATCATTTCATCAATCAGGATTTGTAGCTTGTCATCAACTTTTGCAACAGGTCTTGTTTTTTCTCTAAGCCCACCGTTGGGCATTTTTACAATTTCTAGCGTCATGGTGCTCCGTCTTTCGTCAATCAGTTCTCAGTTTTCAGTTCAGTCATTACCCGCTGGCTAACAGCTAGGCATTTTCGGCAAAGCAAATAAGCATCCAATCCGAAAATGTTTCAAGCCACTTCCGAAAAATAATCAGTGTAAAGTTGTATTATTTTTCAGAAGTCACCTTACTCATTCGATTGCTGACTTAGAATATCGTCTGTTATATCCTCAATCGCTTGCTCGAAATCAGGTGTGCGGCGATTAATGCGGTTTAACTCGCTTTCCTGCACAAATACATCTAGCGCAATGGCATATTTTTGCCGATCCCGTTCGTCCCGCTTTTGCCGCTGAACGCTTTCGTATTTATTTTGCTTTTTAAATACATCATTTTTTATCGATTGGGGATTTGACACATTTTCAAAAACTATTTTTGCATCAGCACCCGCCGTTTCGATTTCCACATTGCCATAATTCAATATAGTAGCGATGATGTTGGGGCGATCCGCTTCTACATTTTGGATATTGTCTAGCCGAGCCTGTTTACGGCTTTCTCCAAACCCAAACGGCAAGCGATCAATGTCAATCACATAGGTATCAGACAGTTGAAAGGTATCGTTTCGCCAATCTTCAGCTAACCAAATAAACCACAAGCCATCGAGGATCATAATCACAACCACAATACCGGCGTATTGATCTGCCCCAAAGAAACTTAAACCTATGAGCACCAGACCAAGCAGCACCATAAATCCAGCGGGCCACACTGTTTCGATAAACAG
>JBCCFD010000247.1:0-11305 GCA_039029915.1 Chloroflexota bacterium | reverse complement strand
GTATTGCTGACATATCGAGGATTGACGGGTAAATCAGCCAACTCTTTTTCAAAATCGCGAATAAGAAGTGACTCTTTGGTGTCTCTCACCCAACCTACGAGACCTCTGTTTTTTGATAAATCGAACGTGCGGGAAGGTTCTCGCACCCCGTTGATTTGCCAATACACAATTTGATACTTATCCCCTGCAAAAATACCCACCTGAAACGTGCGGTTGTCTATGATCATGCCTGATTGATAGGCGATCAGTTCGCATAATGCCTCAACATCCTGTTGAGACTCCACAATTGTGCGCCCTGCTGAACTCAATGCTTCCAGTTCTGATATTCTAAGCATTAGCAACTGACGAGATTGATACCGACGCCACAAAATAACTGCTATCAGAATGATGGCAACAATAAGTACTAAAAACGAAATGGACGGCCAAGACAAACCGTCAGAAATGCTTGTTTGATAAAACATTTAAGAGTTAATAATCGACTAAAAAGGTTGATTGATATTTTTGTGGAGAACAAAAAGGTCTTTGAAGAAAAACAGCTTTGTAAAAGTTTTTGTGCCCCGGAAAGTAATTCACTTAGGCTAGTTTATCAATTGCTGAGTCAGGATTGCTGTAAATCGTAAATACCTGATCGAAACCGACCATTTCAAAAATTTCTTGAAGTCGACTGTTTAAACCACATAAAACGAGATTGTGGTGTTGCTGTTTCGCATTACGCCACCCAGTGACCAAACAGCGCAAACCACCGCTGTTGATGTAATTTGTATCGGATAAATCCACAATAATATTGTTGCCTTCCTGCTCAATAGCATGCTGGATAGCAGCTTCTAATGCTTTGACCTGTGATTGATCTAATCGACCTGTCACTGAAATGTGGGAAATGTTGTGGGTGCTTGTTTGAGATGATATGGTCATTGAGTCCTCACCTCTTTTTTTTCATAGTTAATGTGTTGCCTGATTCGCCAAATGTGAACGCCACATCATCCATTATCTTCTTAATAAAATGAAGTCCAAGCCCTCCAATTTTTAGGTCGTCAATATTTTGAGGTTTTTCAGGTGGGTTGGGAATCTTGCTGGGGTTAAAGGAACGGCCGTTGTCATGAAGCAAAATGACAAAGTAGGAAGGGGTGGCTGACCATTCAGCCCGAATGGAACCCTTATTTTCCCCCCCGTATGCGTGTTCGATAATATTGGTGCAGGCTTCATCACAAGCCAGCTCAATACGGAAAGTGTCATCTTCGTTAAAACCTGCGTTTCTGGCACCCTCAGCAACAAACTTGCAAACTGATTTTATATTTTTATAAAGCCCATTAACGGTGAGGACGTTTTGATCGCCCATAAGAATGAAAAATGATGATTACCAGCGCGACCCAACTGCGTCTTCATTTGTATCAAACACGTCAAACAGGGAGTTTAAGCCCGCTAAGTCTAGAACTTCAGCTACGCGAGTTGACGGGGCCACGATTTTAACTTCACCCTGCTTTTTGGCTTTAACCAAGGCGCGTAAGCCAGCACTGCTCATGTAGGTTACTTCAGATAAATTTAGGGAAATATTTTTATATTTGGAAAGCTCTGCTTCAAACTCTTGGGCTGTTGTGCTATCGACACGTCCTCTGGCTGTTACAAGCGTGCAAGGCTCTAAAGCTTTTGCTTCCATTGATAAATCACTCATTAACACATTCTCCTTCCAGGTGCGATGGGATGATTGGTCGATATTATACCATAAAGGCAGGGGATGGTAGAATGACAACGTGGATATTGGACAGGCACTTAAGGATAAAGCTGGTGAGCTAGGGTTCAGCTTTATTGGAATCGTCCCAGCGGTTCCAAGCAAGCGGCTTTCAGCTTATTTGAACTGGATTGACAGCCAGTATCATGGCAAGATGGGGTATTTAGCCCGTCCCGATCGACTCGATCGCCGTCAAGATTTAACCGTTATCCTACCCAAGGTTAAATCTTTAATTTGTGTCGGCTTAGATTATGCCACCCAGCCACTGCCATCTGAACTTGCCAATGATCCATCTCGCGGACGAATTTCAAGTTATGCTTGGGGCGTAGACTATCACGATATTATGACGCCCCGTTTAAAAGAGTTGGGTCGCTGGCTGGAGAGCCAATTTGGCGATGAATCGGTGAGAAATCGGGTGTACGTTGATACTGGCGCCATTCTTGAACGCGACCATGCGGAGAGCGCTGGTTTGGGCTTCACCGGTAAAAATACGATGCTAATCCGCCCCCGCTCTGGCTCTTTCTTTTTTTTAGGGGAGCTTTTAACAACGGCCGTATTGCCCTACGACGTGCCTAAGACGATGCCAAACTGCGGTCGCTGTACGCGCTGTTTGACGGCTTGCCCCACGAATGCCTTCCCCAAGCCTTATGTTCTTGACGCCCGCCGCTGCATATCTTATTTAACAATTGAGCTTAAAGATTGGATTCCTTTAGAGCTACGGCCGTTAATTGGCAATTGGATTTATGGGTGTGATATTTGCCAGATCGTCTGTCCATTTAATCGGTTCGCTCAACCGACAAATGAAGCGGCCTTTTTTGCCAAAGATTGGTCATTTGCGGCACCATCGTTACTTAGCTTACTTCAGTTAGACGATGACTCTTTTAGGACTCAATACAAAAATAGCCCGATCTATCGCGTCAAGAGAGCTCGGTTTGTGCGCAACGCGTGTGTTGCCGCGGGGAACTGGGGTAGCAAAACGGCCGTTCCTTATCTCATTCCCCTGCTGAAAGATAGTTCACCAATTGTGCGCGGTCACGCTGCGTGGGCACTGGGGCAGATTGGCGAACGGTCAGGATTAACGGCCGTTTATGAGAACGCCCGCAAAGAAACAGAGCCTGAGGTCATTGCGGAGTTTGCTCAACTGTTGATTTAGGCAAACGCTGTAAAAAAATATCAATAAAAATGTTTAAAATTTAACAATGACCCGGCATCATCGTAAACGACCCAAACGAATTGTTTTGGTAAAATAAGGGAGCTGCTATTTTAAAAACTCTAATTTTACAAAGAAAGATTGGGCAAGAGGGCAATTCAATCTTTAGTTTTGTAAATTTTGATGGGTATCAATTTATTTTAGGCAAAGCGACAGACCTTTTTACATAACTTTCATTTAAAAAAAATAAATTTAAAGTATAGTTACACTGTTTAGACCTTGCGAGACCAACCGTCTGTATTGTAACTTGATGTCTACTTGAACTAAGTGGAAAAGCACTTTTTTCATAAGCCAAGGGCATCCCAAAATTATGTCACATCCGATAACATATATCCCCATTGACAGACGTCATGCGATAGCCTCGGAGCAATCCGTTTCAGAATGGATTATTGGTTCGACGCTATTTGCTGATATTTCTGGTTTCACCCCTTTAACTGAGGCGTTGGTTAACGAATTAGGCCCCAATCGTGGGGCTGAAGAACTCACCCGAATTCTCAATCAAATATTCGATGCCATTATCAATGATTTACATCAATATGGCGGCAGCGTGATGACGTTTAGCGGAGATGCAATTACCTGTTGGCTAAAGGACGATGATGGCTTAAAGGCGATTGCATGCGCTTTAGCGATGCAAAAAACGATGGCTCAGTTTGTCAACATGAAAACGCCTAGCGGTGCCTCGTTTAAGCTCGCTATGAAAACGGCCGTTTCTACCGGCCCTGTGCGTCGTTTTGTGATCGGCAGCCCCGATCATTTACAGATGGATGTTTTGACGGGTGAAACCCTCGTGACGCTGGCAGAAGCAGAGCAACTGGCAGGTCAAGGGGAACTGTTGGTTGATCCCGCTACCGCGAATCGGTTCAGCCATCGGTTAGCTATTGATGAATGGCGAAACGGGGAAGATGAACGACGCTTTGCGGTTGTCTCTCAAATTGATGGTGATATTCCCGCGAATTCTTGGGACATTGTCTCCCAAGATTCGATTAGTTTAGAGATTCAAAAGAGCTGGCTGCTCCGAGCCATATACGGCCGTGTCCATTCAGGCACCGACGCATTTCTGGCTGAGCTGCGTCCGATATCCGTCCTCTTTCTTCGCTTTGGGGATTTAGATTATGATGAGGACAAGCGGGCCGGTGAAAAATTAGATAGCTTTATTCAAGATGTGCAAACAATATTGGCGCGGTATGAAGCCAATGTCTTACAGGTAACCATTGGTGATAAAGGAAGCTACCTATATGCCGCGTTTGGTGCTCCCATTATTCACGAAGATGATGCCGATCGGGCCGCAGCGGCCGCTTTGGAACTGCGCACAGCTGCGACAAGGATTCATAAACTCGATCGGATTCAAATTGGCCTCACAACGGGGCCCGTTTGGGCGGGGGCTTATGGGGGGCAAAACAGACGCACTTATGGCGTGTTGGGTGATATAGTCAATTTGTCAGCCCGACTCATGATGTCGGCTGAACACAACCAGATTTTGGCATCTCGCGAATTTTATCAAGCTACGCAGTCTATTGCCGATTGGGACAGCCTGCCCAAGATTAAAGTGAAAGGCAAGGCGGAATCGATTGAAATTTTCGCGCTTAAACAGCTGAAAAAGCCGCAATATATTGGGCTTCAAGCGGCAAAATATGCGTTTCCTATGGTCGGTCGGCAAAAGCAAATCGAGCAGATCGGCCAGCATCTAGATCAAACGCTAACGGGAGAAGGCCAAATTGCAGCCATCAATGGTGAAGCCGGTATAGGTAAATCTCGGCTCCTTGCGGATGTGATTGGCATGGTAAATGAACGCGGTGTCATTGGGCTTGGCGGTGAATGCCAATCTTATGGAACGAATAGCTCCTACTTGGTTTGGCAATCAATTTGGCGCACCTTTTTTAATGTTGATGTAAATCTGCCTCAAACAACTCAAATTGAGCTATTAACTCGGCAGTTAGAGGTGATTGACCCAGAACTATTACCCCGGTTGCCTCTTCTGGGGGCCGTATTGGGGATTACTATTCCCGATAATGAGTTTACGCAGTCCTTTGACGCTAAATTGCGTAAAGACTCACTGCATTCTCTATTAGTTGAGTGTTTACAGGTGCTCTCAAAGCAACGGCCGTATCTCATCGTGCTTGAAGATTGCCACTGGATGGATCCGCTTTCAATTGAGCTGCTCGATGCTGTCGCCAGAGCGGTTAGTTCGCTGCCCGTTTTGATTCTGATGGCCTATCGGCCTGATGAAAAATTCATCTCCGAAATTGACGGCGTTAAAAAGCTAGACTATTTCACAGAGATTCTATTAAAAGAATTTTCCGAAGATGAAACCAATGATCTTGTAAAAATGAAATTGGCTCAACTGGGAAGCCTCGTTTCTGAACCGCCTGTGGTTTTGATTCAGCAAGTGTCTCAGCGGACACAAGGCAATCCATTTTATATTGAAGAGCTTTTGAATTATTTGCACGATCGCAATATTGATCCAGGTGATGCAAATTCATTGGCAACGATTGACTTGCCTGCTAGCTTACACAGTTTGGTTCTTAGCCGTATAGACCAGCTAGACGAGAGCGAGCGGATTACGATCAAGGTGGCTAGTGTAATCGGCCGTTTATTTAAAGCCGCCATGCTCTATGGTGTTTATCCGCAACGAGATGATGTCAAAGAAATTCAAGCCGATCTTGAACGCTTAACACAGCTTGATATGACCATTCAGGATTTTGAAACACCTGAGTTAACGTATCTTTTTAAAAACGTCGTAACACGAGAAGTTACCTACGAAAATTTACCTTTTGAAACAAGAGCCACGATTCATAATCAGGTTGGTAAATATATTGAAAAAACCTATCCCGATAACCTGGCCCAGTATATTGATCTTTTGGTTCATCACTACACATTGAGCCATAATCAAGGCAAGAAGCGGCAGTATCTACAGCTGGCTGGATTTGCAGCTCAGAAAAGATTTGCAAATGAAACAGCCATAGACTACTTTTCCCAGCTTTTACCAATGCTCACTGATGAAGAAAAACTTGAAATCTTGCTTGAATTAGGGCAAGTATACGAGTTAGTCGGGAATTGGGATCAAGCCAGAACGCAATATCAGCAGCTTGTCTCTTTGGCAGAGGCCCAAAATAATCTACTTTTCTTTGCCAAAGGCCAAACGATGCTAGCCGACTTGTTTAGGAAACGGGGAGACTATCAACAGGCTTCCCACTTGCTCATGCAGGCGCGGTCTAACTTTGAATCAATCGATGATAAAAGTGGCGTTGGTGAAACGTTGCGCATTGCAGGAACTGTGGCTGCTCAGCAGGGTGACTTTGAAGCCTCAAAAATTATTTATAATCAAAGCCTTGATATCCAAAGAGAATTAGATGCCAAGGGGATCATTGCTGCTTTGCTGTCAAACTTAGGTATTGTGGCTCGCTATGAAGGTAATTATGATGAGGCAAGACGCCTTAACGAAGAGGCGTTGGGCTTACGCCGTCAACTCAGCGATCAGCGGGCCATCAGCATCTCATTAAACAATCTAGGCAATCTAGCATTAGACCAAGGTGATTTTAGCTTAGCAAGACACCATATGGAAGAGGCGCTTGAGATTATGCGTAAAATCGGTGATACGGGCTCGATTGCAATTACGCTGAATAATTTAGGAAATGTTTTACGGGACCAACACGATTATAAGATTGCTCGAAAATTCTATAATGAAGGGTTAGAAATTAACGCGACCTTGGGCAATAAATGGGCCTTGGCCTACTTGTTTGAAGATATTGGCTGTCTTGAAGCTATGGAATTGCAGCCTGAACGAGCATCCCAACTGATTGGTGCTGCTGCCCTTTTACGGGAAGAAATTGGAGCACCACTGTCTGATGCTGAACATACCAAGCTGATGGATAAGCTTTCTAGTGCCAAGACTGAGCTTGCACCCATCGGTTGGACACTGGCGTTCCTAGATGGGCAAAAGCTCGACTTAAAAGAAGCTATCCGTTTTGCATCTAATTAGCGGAGATCATTTACGGGTCAAAAAAATCCCCTTTTCAAATAATCAAAATATTAATCACCTGCCATTTGCCATCTAATTAAGGTAATATTGTGATATCTATCACATTTGAGTTAGATATGGTCGTTCACACATTGCCTGTTGGTTTTGAGAAATGATGCTGTGAATGACTGAAAACAGAAATTGAGGTTCAGGATGCGAAGAGTTCGCTGGCGAAAGGTCTGGAAGGATATATGGTCAAATAAAACAAGAACGATTCTTGTTATTTTGTCGATATTAGTAGGCGTTACCGCGATTGGGATGGTGCTGGGTTCCCAGTTGATTATTGATGAAAATTTACCTGAAGATTATGCCGCTGTTAATCCCACTGCCGGAACAATTTTCACCTTAAATACCTTTGATGATGATATGGTTGAGGCGATCCGCCGCATGCCAGAGGTTGAAGAGGCTGAGGGGCGTCGTTTTGTAACCGTTCGCTTTGAAGATGAAGATGGCACAAAGCGGTCAATTCAGCTGTTTGCCATTGCCAATTTTGATGATATTTCGATCAGCCAATTGTCTTTAGAGGAAGGTCAGTTTCCTCCACCTGAACGGGGGATGTTAATAGAGCGGGCTGCATTTAGTGAAGCATTTGGCGGTTCTTTAGCAGATCCTTTGGGAGTAAATCAATTTGCCGTAGGCGATACGATTACGGTTGAACCACCAGACGGTCGATTGCGGGATATTCAGCTTTCTGGCACGGTGCATGATATTAGCCAGCTCCCAGCCTTTTTAAACGGAACGGCGTATGGCTATATTACCTTTGATACGTTAGAGTGGCTGGGTGAGCCGCGAGATTACAACCAAGTTGTTTATACAGTTTCAGAAAATAAATTGGATATTGAGCATGTTCAAGATGTGGGGCGTTTAATTGAGAATCGGCTTGAACGTGATTTTGTAAGCGTTTTGTTTACACTGGTCTTTCCTCCGGGTGATCACCCGGCACAGAACTTCCTGAATGCATTTTCCTTTATTCTAGGGGCGATGGGGATTTTGTCATTAGTGCTCTCGGGATTTTTAATCGTGAATATCTTGTCGGCGATATTGTCTCAGCAGGTGAGGCAAATTGGGATTATGAAGTCGATTGGGGCACGAACGGGACAGATAACATGGATGTATATCGTCATGGTATTGACCCTTGGACTTCTTTCCCTAGTGATATCGATTCCATTGGGGGCATTGGGTGCTGCAGCCTTATCCCAACTGTTTGCAAACCTGCTGAACTTTAACGTTTCTGGCTTTGCTTTAGATCCGCGAGTCGTCATTTTGCAAGTGGCTATTAGCATTCTAGCCCCTCTGTTAGCATCGCTAATTCCTGTGTTTCGTGGAGTTCGGGTGACGGTGAGAGAGGCGATTAGTGAACAGGGGTTGGGTAAGGGGCAATTTGGAAACAACTTTCTTGATCAGTTGATCGTACGGTCCCGCTCTTTCCTGCCCGGTGGGCGACCAACTCAAATTTCGCTGCGTAATACTTTCCGCCGCAAAGCACGCTTGGCCTTAACGCTATTAACACTGTCGTTGGCTAGTATGATTTTTGTGTCCATTTTGAGCGTTCAGGCATCGCTCCTGCAAACATTGGATGACGCATTAAACTATTTTGATTACAACATTCAAGTCATTTTTGACCAACCGTATCGGGTGGATCGTATTCAGCAAATCGCTGAGCCCATTCCTGGGGTCAATAGTGTTGAAACATGGGGCTTTGGTTCTGCTAGGCGAATTCGACCTGACGGTAGTGAAAGCGATAACTTGCTTTTGTATGCACCTGAACCAGATACAGAGATGTTGAACCCAATTATTATTGATGGGCGCTGGATTGAAGAGGGGGATACGAACAAGATTGTTGTCAATACTGATTTCTTGCGGAATGATGAGGATGTGGTGGTTGGTTCAGTGATTACGCTGGATATAAACGGCCGTGAATCTGAATGGGAAGTTGTTGGCATAGCGCGGGGCATTTTGTTTGGTGCCAATGCGTTTACAAACTTTGATTATTATTC
This sequence comes from Chloroflexota bacterium, assembly GCA_039029915.1. Taxonomy (GTDB): domain Bacteria; phylum Chloroflexota; class Anaerolineae; order Promineifilales; family Promineifilaceae; genus QQUD01. The sequence goes on along the minus strand of JBCCFD010000247.1, from coordinate 2,354 downwards.
CAGAGTAACCAAGAACGCAGGTCAGGCTCAAATCTCATTGGTGACCTTGAATGATGAAAGCACTGAAAACCAGCTAAATCTAGGGACGTTTATTGAAGATCGATATCGAAATAGCGGTTTCCGCGTCCAGCAGATGCAAACGATTTCGCAGGTGCGAACGATCGTGTCAGCCATTTTTAACGTAATGATTGGGTTTTTGCTCTTTATGGCGATTTTGCTGGGGTTTGTCGGTGGCTTGGGGCTGATGGGAACGATGAGTATCAACGTTATTGAACGGACTAGAGAGGTTGGCGTGATGCGAGCAATTGGGGCTTCGGATCGGTCAATCTTGCTAATTATTTTGGCTGAGGGGCTGATTATTGGCTTAATTAGCTGGGCGATTGGCACTGCATCGGCGCTACCGATTAGCCGTCTGTTGACCAATCAGCTCGGTCAGGTTCTGCTTTCCGCGGCACCTAGCTATATCTTCTCGATTCGCGGAGCGATAATTTGGCTGGTCACGATTTTGATCTTAGCCTTTGTGGCTAGCTTCTTACCTGCGTGGAATGCGTCAAGGTTGACCGTCCGTGAGGTTTTGAGCTACGAGTAGGTGGTTAAATGAAACGAAGCTCCTGCTTTGAATAAAACGACGGCTGCAAACTTCGTTTCCTCGAGGTTCCGAAGCGTTTAGCTAACACGGTTTTCAAATTAGAAACTTCGGAACACTTAAGGGTGAGATAACACTGTTTGCAATTGGGTGATATTGATCTTTGTTGCCGTTTTATCCCACCCTTCATACGCTTAAATTTTTTGAGCTGTATCACCCACTTTGACGGTACCGCCTTTAATCACTTTGAGGTTAACACCACGGAAGCGCTGTGAACGGCCGTATTGGTTATTCACAAATTTATGGGCATCTTTACCAAAACGAGCCACAAACTTAGCGCAGCCGGTGTGGGGGACTGCCGACACTTCAAGAACGGCCGTGCCCAGCTGGAGCTGCTGTCCGGCAGGTAAATTTTCTTCACTTAAATCCATTTCAACGAAAAATTGATCGCCTGCCCATTCCCAGCCTGAATCACTCTGGGTAATATGCTTGATGACTCGGCTGTTCATGATGGTGATCTTGGCTTCAGGGTTTGACGATTTATCTGGCATTGAATTGCTGCCTCTGGTTTTCCAGTTGTCCCCCTCAACCCCATTTTCAATCGATATTTCGACCTCATCTTTAAGAACTCGCTCATTGGTGGCGGGACGAATTGTAATTAAGTCAATACGGCCGTTATTTTTGGGCGATTCTAAAATGACGGGAATGCCCTCATTAAGCTGGGTCATATCCAAGATTGTTTTTGTAACTTGCTCCATTTTAAACTCCTTTTTTATAATTTCCGGACAAGAGAATGTGGGTGAGATAGCTGGGCATGTTGGTTCATTGTTGCCTCAATATTGGCGTTGGTTTCTGCGCTAAATGGAGCGCTTTTACGCTTGTTGAGGTCGATATGCATGGCAATACACTCATTGGTGGCGGCAAGATATCCCGCATCTAAATTGAACATCCGGTGAAAATAATGCAATCGCTTTTTATCCCAATTAATCAGTTGGGTTGTCATTCTGATTTTGGTTCCCTCAAAGATTTCGCGTAAATAATCAACGTTCATGCCCAGGGTGAAAACTGAAAACCCTTTTTCTTGATATGCTTCACCGATGCCGAGCGTATCGTAAAATGCATCTGTCGCATAGTCAAAAGCAAGAACATAATAGGCCACGTTAACGTGGCCGTTGCGGTCAATCCATTCAGGCGGAATGGTCAAAATTTTTTCAGGAAGTTGGGTTTCGCTCATGAGGTGAGCTTAATAGATTTTAGTCGTTTTATCAACGACCTTTTTTATCAACGGCCGTTTCTCCCCATGATTCTAGGTGAACGGGTAGATTTAAGGTTTGCTCGAGCTGCGCAATGAGCGCTTCTGGTGTGGATACGGTCGTTAAAATGGGGGCGCAATTTTCGAGGAGCTGAGTTAGATATGACTGGTGCTCTAAATCTTCAATCCGTTTTTTTAGCGGTAACGACTGAATCGTTTTGTTACCGTGCTTATATTCATTGCAGACATGTAGTTGCTTAAATTCACTCAGTCTGTCTAGATGACAAACTGCTAAATAGTCTAACGAACCCACGACATCTATCCCATATCGAAGCAGTAGTAAATCGAGCCAGCCAACGCGAAAGCCTTCTTGCCAATCGTCGTACCCATTAACGGCATCCCGTATATTTTTGGATAGGTGGGGCGCTTCAGTGACAAACGGGCCGGCTCCGTGACGCGTTGCATAGGCTCGGGTAATGCCAATCCGCGTCACCTTGCCATCGAATTCAGCCTCTC
>JBCCFD010000246.1:0-11314 GCA_039029915.1 Chloroflexota bacterium | reverse complement strand
AGTGCTGCGCCTCTTTGCTGAGCAAAAAGACCTCGATTTTGCCTACAACACCCAGCGCATTTTTTATCATCCCGTCGAAGGAAAAACACTGCTGACGGATCATTCAGAGGTGTCACTGCCAAAGAATCATCTTGTCAATGGTGATAAGTAAGTTGATTAGTCTATAGAGAAATTTTAAGTTCCACTTATGGAACTTTTTTTCCTTTGGGCGGTGATTAATCACCGCCCAAGGCAGGCGCTAGATAAATCTAGCATCCTTTGTTTTTCAAGAATTTAGGCTAAATTCTCTAGCCTAGTTATTACGTTCTTTCCTTCGTTCACGAGTAAGTGCAATACTCATCAGACCCAACACCAATAGACTCAATAGGCCACCTTGCCAGAAGACGGCGGGTTGGAAGCGCCATTCGACGGTATGGGTGCCAGCCGGAACGCAGACGGCGCGTACGGCCGTATATGCTGTTTGCCATTCTGCTTTATTGCCGTTGATCCAAACGCGCCAACCGGGATAGGCCGTTTCGCTCACAATCAGCAGGGCAGGGGTGCTGCTTTCTGTCTGAATGTCCCAATAGCCGTTGCCAGCGGCGATGACGCTGGCCGTGCCGGGGACACTGTTCGTGGCGTTGAGGGGGCAAGCAGGAGCTTCAGGAAAAATAACGGCCGTTTCGGCATCAAAATCAGGCGCATGCACCCGGGCCGTCGCCACCGCCTCATCGGGGATGATTTCCACCGTATCAACCAGCCGCACAATCGGCAGAACGCGGCTTCGCTCATAAATAAAAGTGCCGTTTTGCTGAGCCACAAGCGTCAACGGCCGTTCCCCATCCCCAAACTGTCCTAAATCGACCTGACTAACCACATGCGACGCCCCCAAAATATCAAACGCCGACGAGCGCGGGTCGGGCACCGAGGCGGCAAAGGCGTTGTTGGCCCCAATCTCCAGTGGGTTATAGCCAAACACACTGCTGACTCCGACCTGTTCAGCACCGTTTTGGTCAAAAATCGATATACCCCACGGCAAAACACGGCCGTTTGTATCCCCCATCAGCTGCGCCACATCAGTCCAAAGCTGAGGTGGCGTCATGGGTGATAAGCGAGCAAATTTGCTGCCAAAAACCCACAGGTCGGCCAAGATGACAATGGCCAAACCGACAACAAGCCAGCGCTTTATTTCCCTTTGTTTAAATAGCTGCCACAGCAATAGCCCACCAACCAGCAACAAGCCCGTTGCTAAGCCCCAGCCGCCGAGCTGATGCCACAGCCGTCCGCTGGTGTCGGTGGGATGCACGGCCGCAAACACGGCGCCTGTGGCTGACATAGTGGTGAGGCCAATGACGGCGGTTCCGCCCAAAATCCAGCGCATCCAGCCGCTGATTGCCGCTTGCCGCCGTGGATGCCTTAGCCAAATGGTAACCGCTTCACCCAGCAGGGCAGCGATGGCGAAAGTGTACAAGAAGGTGGCTCTAGCAGGGGCGCGAACCACGCGGAAGGGAGGAACTGCCGTAAAAATCCAGCGAAACAAAAAGCCATAGCTCCCCAACGCCAACAGGATGCCAAATGCAATCAAGCTAAGATAGAACCAAACGTGCCGAGACGGCCGTTTAAACGCCAAAATTAGCCCCAGCAGCGGCAATACGCCTGCGTAGTAAGTCAGCTCCTCAAAGTTCGGCACGCTCCAGTAGCCTGCCCGCGTCGGCTCACCAAAAAACTCGGGAACGAGCAAGGTAAGCAGGTGAGCAGGTGGGAGGGAGAAGGCAGATGCAAATTCAAAAGAAGGCTCACCAGCCCGAGTCGACAGAGTGCTAAACTGCAAAAACGGCAGGAGTTGAACCCCACTTAGCAAAAGACCTATCAACCCAGCGATGAGAAACTGGCGCAAAACGGCCGTTTTAGACTCATCTTGCCACTGCCAATAAAGGACAAACGCCCCCCAAATGACGCAGCTATAAAGCAGCGAGGTTGGGTTTCCGGCTAAAATCGCCATCCCAAACGGGAAGCCAGCTAGGATGGCAGCCCAGATGGTTTTACGCTCGCTGGCCCAAACGGTAGCCAGAAGCATAAGAGGCAGCCAGCTATTGGTAGCCAGAAAGCCGATATGCCCCGCATAAATGCGCGCTGACGCATAGCCGCTAAAGGCAAAGGTGAGGGCTGCCAGCAGCGCACCGATGGGATGACCATCCAGCTTGCGCACAAAAAAGTACATACCGCTTCCGGCGATAGTCAGATGAATGACGATGTGCCAGCTAATTGCCATCCCGGTTGGCAAAAGCAAAGTAAGCCAGGTGACCGGATAGAAAAAGGCGATCTGTGGGTCGCTTAAAAAAGGATAGCCGCCGAATAAAGCGGCGTTCCAAAAGGGCACACGGCCGTTTAGCACCGACTCCCGCACAAACTCGAGCCAAACATAAAACTGCCCTCGACTGTCCAAGCCGCCTAACGCCTGTCCATCGGGCGGAAAAAGGACAGGACTGAGCCACAATGTAGCTAACAGCAATAGCCCTAAAATCACCCATCTTTGTTCTTGCTTACTGACCAACTTCAATCTCCATGAGCTGTACTGGGGTTCCCAACAATTCTAGCGTAGGCAGGTAATAAAAGCCTGTCTGAAGTTGGTAGGTGCCTGCGAGTAGATCTGGCGGTAGATTGACAGTGTACACATCGTGAATCCCCTCGTTGACCAGCCAATCGGTGGTGGGGTAGCCGGCGGGAGGGCGGTCAAGCTGGGCGGCGACGTTGCCATCCGCATCCAGCAGATGCACGAAGGCGGTATACGGCCGTTCCATCTCGGACACGGTTTCCCACAGCAAGCTGACGCTGATCTGGGTGTCGCTCTGATTAACATTGAATTGGGTTAGACGAATTTTGTCATCCCATAAATGATCGCTGGCTTGGTAACCCCTGAAGCTGTCTGGCGAGAATTGGCCATTCACCGCCCACACGTTTTCAAGCTCAACCCATTCCACAGGGGTTTGGCTGAGGTCGTTGAGCTGGGTTAACGCTTTGTTGTCACCAATTGGGCGAATGAAATAAACGGCCGTTTCATCTGGCCTACCTAAAGGAACTAACCCTTCCCCCCCCGCATAGCTCTGGATGCGCTCAGGGTCAGCTAGCCCAAAATAAATGGTGGCCATCTCTTCTTGGGTGGGCGTCAAATAAAGTACCGTCTCATCATCCTGCTGAGCGCCATACTGCCCCAACTCCCAATCTGCTAAATAAAAGTCGGTCTCAAGTTCTGGATGATTGGCATACCGATTGAAGTAGTCACGGTAGGTGATGAAAGATGACGCTAGAAAAAGCAAAAGAATGATAGTTAGTAATTGGACGTTAGTAATTGGGTGTTGGTAATTAAGAGAACTGTTCTGAGTTTTGTTGGCGGATTGGGTACTCGTTGATCGATCGCCAGTTTCCAATCCCCGGCCCCCAGTCCCTAGCCCCCAGCCCCTAGCCCCTAGCCTCCAATCCCTAATCCCCACAACCCACGCCGCCCCAATGCCAACCAAAATCGCTACCACGGGGGCCGCACCGGTTAAACGACCAAAGTGAGGGGCGTCGCCGCTGAGGATGGAGGGCAGGAGCATTACGCCGAGCCAAAGTCCTAAAAAGATGGGGCGAATGCGATACCAGCGATAGAAATAGGCACCAACCCCGAGGCCGAATAAGCCGCTTTGAATGACATCGAGATACGGCCGTCCCGGCAAGTTGTGGCGCAGATGGTTTTCTCCTTGCCAAAACAAGCCGCGAATCACCCGACCAATGTTGAAAAACCAGGTAAGCAGTGGACGGCCGTCTACTGTCCCGGTTCCTTTATTTGATACAAAGGCAATTCGAAAGATAAAAAAGTAGGGATAACGATAGAAAAAGAGCAACAGCGGCAATGCTGTGAGGATCGACATCCCGGCCATCATGGCCGCATACTTCCAATATGATTGCCAGCGTTTTGAATGCCACAGCCAAAGCGGAATGAATAAAATGAACAGCAGTGGAAACAGTCTCGCTGCCGCATAGGTGTAAATACCAAGCCCGAGGAAAAATCCCGCGGTGATGAAGTAGAAGGCAGGGGATCGAGCGATACGGCGAGGGAAGGACTGGGAGATGGTGGAATTGGGGGATTGAGAGGGTAGCGTCCCCTCACTCCTCGCCTGCAGTGTATCAATGCCGAGCCAGAACAGCGCCACGGTTAGCGTTTCAATCGGCACAAAGACCATCGCACGGATACCAAAGCGGCTAAAATGAATGGCTGGAAAAAGGATGGCTAAAGCCAAGGCTGCAAACGCAGGGGCATAGTAAAGGCGATAGAGCGATAAGGCGACGCGGCGATGTGGCGACAGGGTGTCTTTACCGCCATCGCTTCTTGCTCGGTTGCCCTCTCGCAACAAAACAGATGCAGCAAAGTAGGTGGTTATGACAGCAATAACGCCTGAAATGGCTGGGACTGCCCGAACGGCAAATGGGGTGACGCCAAACAGGGAAATAGATAGTGCCATAAGATACACATGGAGTGGTTCACGGCCGTAATTGCCCTCGAAAAAAACAGGAAAGCGTGTTTCAGTTGGTGCCCGCTCAGCATGGGCATCTTGTGAGTACAGCTCCCACCCTTCATAAAAAATTGGGAAGGTGGCCCCCTCCGTTAGCGAGAGGGCATCAAGCCCATTGTATGCCTCATCGTGGTACAGGCCCGGCGGCAGCGTGTTGAGCTGCCAAAAGCGAAAAAATGCCGCCAGCAGAACCGCCACAACCAATATGAGACGCGAGATTGTTTTGTGTTGGATCAATGCTTGGCTCCGAATCGTGATTGGGTGATGAGGGGATTGGTTGATTGGGTGATTGGATGATTGGATGATTGGATGATTGGGTGATTGGTATGATTTAATTCAGTGACTTTGCCATGCGCCACCTTTACTCTTCGCGACCTACCACCTGCCACCTGCCACCTGCCACCTGATACCTGATACCTACCACCTGACACTTGCCACTCGCCACTTGCCACCTGCACACCAGCCCCATTCATCACAATCTTTATTCCTGACTCATCTACTTCAAAGACACCGAGCAGCAGCCGTTCATCCCCTAAGCCAATGGTGTACCTTTCGCCCGTTTCGGGATTGTAGAGTCCGGTCCACATTTGGTACAGTCCGGCTGGTAAGTTAGGGGGAACCATTAATGTTGGGGATTGGAGTAGGCGATCACCTGCTTGCCACCCTTGCCAAGCTGTATCGAGACCGTCCCACTGGGTCAAAATTTCATCTTGGTCGTTGGCAAAATGGATAAATTGGCGCACATTTTCAGGCTGAGCATCGTGGGATAGGCGACTATCAATTTCGATGAGGTTGTCATTGAGCCGCCAATCGATTGACATAAAAATTGTCTTTTCAGCTTTGCGCCATTGGAATGTGAGCGGCGTTTCTAAGTTGGGTGGTGTAACAAGCCTTAATAGATCATAGTCGTCATTTTGTGATTCTAGCGCCCAATCGCCAGTACTAAGCCAATCCTCACTGTTTCGGGTGGCGACCCACACTTCTTTTTGCTCAATTTTTGCATCCGCAGGGAAGTAAAGCGTGTTGCCGCCATACAGCCAGTGCAACTCGAATTGATTGCTGTTGAGCATTTCGATGTCAACGGCCGTTATCGCATCAAGCTGAATTTCATCTAAAATGAGCTCAATTGGCTCCCCTTCGGCTTCAACAAGATAAAGGAAGATAGAGTGTCCTAGCTTGGCAATTGGCGCTTGTGCTTGAAAATAGACAAACTGCTCGTGATTGGCAAAATGAACCCCCTGTAGGGTTGTGGCGCTAATGGCATAAATGCCAGCGGCGGGCTGTTCGGGGTAAAACGGCCGCGTATCGGGATGCATCAATCTAGGTGGAAAGCTATCGAGGCCAACGTAATTGATGCCATAATAGTCAGGGCGGGCTTCGCCAAAATAGCTGAGCCAAACGCGTGATACCCCATTTTCATCCATCCACTCTTTGAGCAACGGTAAATCCTGCCCCCAGTCGATATTGCTATCTACTAAGGTACGGTATCCGTTGCTGGGACCACCCGCAAAGATGTTGAAAAAGGGCAGGTAGTGCGGGAAGTTAAATACGGCCGTAAAAAGGAGGAACAAGGTGAGGATGATTGGGTGATTGGGTGATTGGGTGATTGGGCGATTGGAAATTGTCAATTCACGCACTGCCCAAATAATTAAAAACGGGACGACAGGCAGGATTTGTCGGTAGCCTAAGTTAATGTCGGTGGTCAGAGCGATGGCGAAAAAGCCAAGGCTGGGTACGAGTAGGGCAGCGGTGTCGAAGAGGGAAACGGCCGTTTTCTTCTCACCAATCCAGCGTCGACCTGTCAAGAAGAGACCCATACCGATCAACAACAAGGTTGCCAATGGCGTCTTTACCCCAAAAGCGACCAAGAAGTAGCTCCACCAGCCGCTATCAGAGTAGTTGCCGAGCATAAAGGCTGGGGTTGATTTTTGTAAGCGCCCCCCAATATCAAGTAGCTGCTCCAAATGATGCGCCAATGGCACTGTCATCCCGCTGAGTTGAGACACGGTTGGTAATGAGTCTGGCAGTGTGCCAATTTGAAAGCCATACATGGCCCACAAGGCCACAAAGCCAATGAGCGGATAACCGACTAAGAGGGGCAGCAGCACATTTTTGGGGATTGGAGATTGTAGATTAGATTCCTTTCTCTCTTTTCTCTTCTCTTCTCTCTCTTCTCTCTTCTCTCTTCTTTCTTCTTTAAAAATGCAAATAAGACCAAAAACGATCACGATGGCAAAGAGCGGCACATACAGTCCGGCCGTAAACTTTGTGTTTTGCAGAATGGCAAATCCGACGGCGGCGAAAGCGATTGCTTGCCAAGACGGCCGTTTAAAAAATCGCCAGAGCAACCAGCCTGCTAAAGTGGCCCCGAAGGTGAGGGCTAAATCGGTGGTCGCTAAACGGCCGTGTGCCAAAATGTTCGGGTCAAACGCAATAAAGCTCATGGCAACAACGCTGGCCCACTTCTGACGCGTTAGCTCCCAGCACCATCGTCCAACCAGTGAAACCAAAAGCATGGTTAGCCAAATCGTAGGCAGACGCCCCAAAAAGATGACCTTTTCAACATCATTCCCGATTTCCCACATAAACAGCTCAGACGGGCGATGAAAGCTGGTTAATGGCCAAGATAGATCATCAGTTGGCAAAGCGGTTGAGTCATCGGTAACGAGAAGCGAGGCAGAAAGGGCGTTCATGCCGAGGGGGTGCCCCACCCGCATATGCCGATTTTCGCCGCGTAAATACCCTAAGCCGCGAGTGATATAGCTCTGTTCGTCAAAAGTAGGGGCTTTGTTTTGGAGACTGAGAGTGGCAAGCGTGAACATGATCAGCAAAACGGCCGTTTTGGCCCAAATCCAGCCCTCTCCTTTTTGCCAATCGATAGCCACAGTTTCTACCTCTTCTACAAGATCTCTCGTTTGCTGCTTACAAAAAACGAGCCAACATTTTAGCTGTTAGCCTAAAACTCGGCTAACTTGCCAAAATGCTGACCCGTGATGTCTAACCTTGAATGTTTACCCGTACACTGAGTCTGTCAAAGTGCACGGATTAACTTAAGTTCAGAAATTAATTATCCATTGGGGTTACTGAATAATATTCGAACAAATAGATAGATGGTTTGTATTCATCCGTTGATGAGAAGACACCAAAGTATGGTTGGTGAATATGTGTGGTGTCTGGGAAGTGGCGTACAAACTTATCATCTACATAGAATCGAAGACCATCATCTTGAACCGTAACGCGGAAATTGTGCCAATCGGTAGCTGGGTTACCTAGGCCAGAGATGTTTTCAACAGTGGTTGTTGAACCAAGACGTTTGATCTGGCTACCACCACAATTTGGACAGTAATCCAATCGATCAACTTGTTCATAGAGCAATTTCATTGGACCAAAGAAGATCATGTTGAAATTATAAAAACTGTTGAAGCAGTTATTGGTTGCATATACGTTACCAAATTCTGGGCAGGCATCACCGTTCCAGTCACCACCAATAACAGCACCACCTGATACAAGATTTGATGCATCATGGACGCGCATACGGTATTCAACTTCGTATGGAACTGCTGGGGCAATGCGGAATGGGCTACCAAGTACCCAATCCCAACGATCAGCTGTAATAACGACCAAATTGCCTTCTTCATTGCCAGAACCATAGTAAACATTGGTTTCTTCTAGGAAGGTAAAACGACGTTTTTCCCAACCGGTTGTGTCATCGTTGAACGTATCGTGATAAGCACCATGTGCCGCGACGACGTTTGAATACCCAGAGCCTACCAAGTCGCCGACAGCTTTGGCGCGATAGTAGAATGAGTTATCCGGTGAGGCTGAATGTGAAATGGCCTGAGACGCAGAACCTACATCGACCGTGTAACTGTTCAAAATCGTTCCAAAATTAGGGTCTTTAGACTCCTCAATGATGTACGATGTCACAAGCGTTTCATCAGAAGCTGTTGCTGACACGGTCCACGTGTTACTGCTAGATGGAAGCGTGGTTGAGATAACTGGCGCTTCCAATTCTTGGAATATGGCTGGCATAAAAACGTCAACGCTTGTGCCTGCCTCAGCATCTGCATCTGCTGGTGCATCCTCTTGGGCTGAAACAAAGCCCAAGGTGCCAACAAAAACGGTGAAACACACCATGATGATGAAGGTGAAAGAGAAATGGTTAACTGGGCTAACTCGATTTGGCTGTAATCTCATTTATTAATCCTCCGATTTTCCTCTAAATAGACAATTGCTATCTAGTTCCCATGAATCTTACGACGAAAGCTAACTTTAATTTGAAAGATGCCTTACAAATAATTGATTAGGGCTTTTTTTACTTCAACAATTAAGATGTAAAAAACAATTAAAATGTAAAACGTATCTTTTGGCTCCCAAACATTTTTCTCCTAAAGAAAACGGAGGAATATTACTCATCTCCGCCATTTCCGTCAAAAAGAAACTCATCTTTAAATAAGTATGTCTCCTCTGAATTGGCTAAAATTTGCCATCTTTCTCCGGTTTGACTGAGATAAAGCCCAATATGGATATCATACGGCCGTTCCAAATTCTCAGGTAACACTAAGCTATGGCGTTGCAAAATGATGTCATTTGGCTGGAGGTTCTCGGTTGCCACATCGAACCCATCATGTTGGGTGACCGGCTGTGGTGTATCGCCTAAGACGTGTACAAAAGCAGTTAGATCCCACGGTAGCGGATCATATACTTTCCAATAGGTATAAATTTCAACCGTTTCTTGATTGACATAAAGTGGCATTTCAACCCCCACTAGCTGAATGACATTGTTGAAAAGGAGCGTGTCGTCAACGGCCGTGTAATCCAAGCTTGGCAGCTGATAAACTGCAAAAGAGGGGGCGCTTTCGGAGCGATAAATAGGCTGTTCTGCAAAACCGGCGTGATGGAATAACTCAACCGGAATCGCTGCAAATTCAGGGGTGAACAAGCGGGTTGGTTGACCATTTGGCCAAACGAGTGCGCCCGCATTTGGCGCCAACTGTACCCATCTGGCGTTGGGGTCATAGCCTAAATTGCGCTGAAAACTATCGGCATCAATCGGCTCAAAAAAGCTATCCGCTAAAAGAGGCGGTCGGTCTGAAGGAACCTGTTTCAAATAGCGGCTCATGTGCAGTAAAGTTGTTTGGTATTTAGCCTGTGTCTCTTGGGCGTTTGGCCACGCGATAAACCCATTCTGTACGGTACGGTTTAGATTAAATAACAGCAGGAAAAGCAGCATTGGGGCAAAAACGGCCGTTTTCACCCATTGGTTCTTGATACTGTATCTAAGCCAATGTCCTACCTGCTCAATGCCCAAGCCAACCATAAGATAAACTAGCGGCAGCGCCCCAATGATCCGAATGATGCTCGGTGCTTGAGGAGTTATGGCGCTGGGCACAAGCGTGATTATAAACCAAACTAGCACAAGCAGATTCTGAGGTTTTCTGACTTGATAAATGAGCCAGATCAAGCCAATATAAAAGAAGATTGAGGTGATGGGGTCGAACAACGGCCGTTCTGGTAAGGTGTAAGTCCACCTTGGATCACCCGTGAATGAAAAAACGCCCAGCGTGGCTACGGTTGTCTGCCAGATCGGCTGGACATTGCCCTGCAGGAGGGCATCGATTGGCCCTGAGAGCTGATCCACTCGCTGCTGCAGGGATGGGTCACGCCACAGGGTGATTTGCATGGGTAGGGCGATGAGAAGGGCGGTGAGGAAGGTGATCAGGGAATGGCTACTGGGAGGCTGGTCCTGAGATTGGTCGAAGAATGGGGTGATTAGGTGATTGGGAGATTGGGTAATTGGGAGATGAGTCTTGAGCTTTGCAGAAGGATTGGGAGATGGCTCGTTTTTCGTTGATGATTGATTGTTAACTGTTGCCTGGTGTCTGTTGCCGCGCCACCTGCCCCGCGCCACCTGCCATCCCCACACAATCAATGGAATTAGCAAAACTACCCGCGCACCAGTGTAAGTGTAAAATGATAGCCCGAGGAAGAGTCCGGCTAGCAACGGCCGTTTCCAAAACCAAGCCATGCCTACGAGCAAAAGTGGCTCCATAATGGGTCTAAGGCCAATACGGCTAAAGATGATGGGCCACCAGCTAATCGCTAAACTAAACCCAGTGATGATGGCTGGCATTGCCCCAAAATCCCGCTTTACCCAGCGAATGGTTGCCGCAATCAGCAGCAAGCCTAAATAGACGGCCGGCAGACGAATCGAGAGTAGATTATCCCCCAACAAGATTTGGAACGGGACCGCGTAATAATGGTAAAGTGGCTCATGCCCAAACCCGTGTCGAAAAAAGAGGGCGTGTTCTCCTCCCCGAATAAAGGTCACAATATCCGCATTAAGCACTTCATCCTGAGCTAGCCCTGGCGGGATATCTGCCAACCACACTGTCCTAAGAAAGGCGGCTAGAAGGAGAACGGCCGTTCCCCAAAACACCCAGGCACGATGGGTCGAGATCATCCGGGTGTCAGGCCCCGCGCTCCCTTCTCTCTTCTCTCCTCTCTCTTCTCTCTTCTCAACGGACATCATAAATCAAAATTGAATACCCAATCCGCTCGGTGGGCTGTTGGTTACGAAACCACGTATACACACCAGACTCCGGTAAAGGTAGCTCATGCAAACTGCTGGCGCTAATAGCGTAAATGCCCGGCTCGGGTGCCACTACATTAAAAGGGGGTACGGTCCACTGGGATAGATATTCGGCCCGTGGGAAGCCAGGCAGAGGTTGATTCGGTACGCCATAGTAGGCTGGATCGGCCGTGCCAAACCAGCCTAGCCT
>JBCCFD010000245.1:0-11356 GCA_039029915.1 Chloroflexota bacterium | reverse complement strand
TCCGCTTCAAGGTCGCCGGTAAATTGAATGCTATCACCCATCATTTCGTGATTGGCTAGATTTTCAACCGCTTGAATGACCAGTTGGGCTTTGCTGTGGTACCTTCTAAACAAAGTTACCTCGTTAATGCCTGCCACTTGAGCAATTTCTTTGGTGGTTGTCCCAGCATATCCTTTTTTGATAAGCAGTTCGATGACGGCATTAAAAATTTGAGTTTGGTCAACAACTTTTGGCATATAAATTTCCGCTCTTCACAGGACTCGAGCACGCCCCGTATGTAATAACCGATACCATTTTATGTCATAGCGCCTGCATCTACACATTATACAAACATTAAAATCTTTATTGCAAGCGTTGACTTGCAAATTTTTTACTGCTACTCTTTGTGCAAGTATTCGCTTGCAATAAAAGTGAGGATAATAATGAGCACAATTGATCGCAGCAAAATGTCAATCCAAAAAGAAGGGTTTGCCTTCAAACCAATGCGGCCTACCTCAAAAAATGAACAGCTTCTTGCCAATGCAGGATTGTCTGAAAAAACGCAGCTGATGGCTTTTGAGCGAGGTGGGAAGAGACGAGTGGTTCTTTTGACCGACATGATTTATCACCACGTTTGCCAAGGCGAGCTAGACGATGAGCCATTTTTGATTACGTTTTGAGCGCCTTGCAATAGCGGTGTTGGTCTAACACCAGAAATTGATGGTCAGGTGCACTGGTTCGGCGTTCCGGGTATTGCTAACGGGCTGGCCGTATTACGTGATGAAGAAAGCAATAGTCTTTGGGATCACATTACAGGTGAGTGTTTTGAAGGGCCGCTCACCGGCACGAAAATGGATTTCTGGCCTGTGTCGTTAACGAACGTATCCGCAGAGCTTGAAGCGCATCCTGATTCAACAATTTACCATTCAACCGATCTGCCTTTTTGGAGTAGGATGATGAGAATGTTTATGAGCCTTTTCTTTGGTAAGGACCTTATCGAAAGTCGAGGCGCTCGCCTAATGCCAGATTTCAGACGGTCTATGCATCGAGAAATTGATCCTCGCCAGCCGGAAATGGCGCAAGGCTTAGGCGTGATTTGGGCAAATAATGAAGGTAAGTTTTACCCGATGCACTTGCTCCCAAAGGGTGGGCAAATTGAAGATGTGTGGAACGGCCGTGTTTTAACGATTGAGCGAGGTGAGAAAGATGGGGTTCCTTTTGCTAGATGGAAAGACAGCAATGAGCCGCCCATGCAGCTGCTGACCCGCTGGTATGGATTTTCATTTACGTATCCTGATTGTGAAATTTATGAGGCTAAAAACGTTAAAAATTTGGCCTAAGTAAAATGAAGTTCCTGCTTCATAAGTTTGCTCGTTACGCAGATTTATGAAGCAGGATGTTTGTTTATGGCTTTAAGAAAAACCTCAGGTTTTAACTAAAACTATCCGGTTGGTAAACCAATACCATTGATACAGGTCGCAGTACGTTCAGGCCCACGTTGACGCCGATATGCCCGAATAAAATCATCGATTTTTTCATCGGTGGCTGAGGTAAGCTCTAATTGACGATCCCAAACGGTCAAAACGATTGGGCTAGCTTGCCCAGGATATGGACTGAGCAGCAAATAGTTATCCCCTCTTGCCACATCCTCTAATTCGGATACTTCGTTGCCGGCCAGCTCGGGATTGTAGGTAATCCAAACTGCACCATGTTCCATCGAATGAATAGCAAACTCGGGAGCTACAGGTGAATCATAAATGCCACAGTTTTGCCAATTTGGCTGGTGAACACCCCCCATGGGCGGCAGTGGGAAATCCTCGAAGGCGTAGGAGGATTGAACATCATGTTGATTTGATGGTGCAGAAGCGGAGCGAGTGACCCCTTCGATTTCTTCAAGTCCTGTTCGCTGCGCTACGGCAAATACAATGATGCCGATGACAACGATCGCGGGGATGATCCAGGTGCGAATCATGCTCATGCGCTGTTGGCGGGCTTTTTCTAAACGACGTTGTTCTTTTTTGCTTAGTTTTTTATCTTTTTGCTTGCTCAATTTCGATCTCCAATCTCTGCTTTTGTAAGAATTGCTCGAAATTATGGCGAGGGAACGGCCGTTTGACAAAGGGTACTTACGAACTATTAAGTGAGAAGCAAAAATTCATCAAAAATATATGCCCATTTGCTTCTCTTAAAGGTGCCCGTTTCTGGTCTTACGATTTTCAAAAATTCACGGCCTTGATCTGATTTGCTTTAAGATATTTTGTGATCTTGACCTAAATAAGGCCAAGTTCACGGGCTTTTAAAGCGGCCTGTGTCCGATCGCGAACGGCCAGTTTACCTAAAATATTAGTGAGATGGTTTTTCACCGTACCCTCTGCAATAAAAAGTTCTGCGGCGATTTCTTTATTTGAACGGCCGTTTCCCACTAATCCTAAAATTTCTAACTCCCGATCAGAGAGCGGTTCCACCAGCGTCTGCTTCTGTTGAGCCGTGGGAGTTGTGGCAATACGATTAAATTCTGCGACCACTTTGGCTGCTACGGAAGGCTGTAGAAACGTTTGCCCAGAAGCGGCCGTTTCAATCGCCTCAATTAATTTTTTAGACGGCACATCTTTTAGTAAATAACCAGCTGCCCCAGCCCTTAAGCCTTCAAACACATATTCATCATCATCAAAGGTCGTCAGCAAAATGACGCGAGCATTTGGGTGCTTATCTTTTAATGATTTAGTCGCAGCAACACCATCTAGAATAGGCATTCTAACGTCCATTAAGACAACATCAGGGTTGAGGATGGCAAACTGCTCCAGCGCTGCTTGCCCGTTTTCTGCTTCTCCAATGACGGTGATATGGTCTTGAATCGATAAGATGGTGCTAAGCCCTTCTCGAAATAAAGATTGGTCATCAACCAATAACACTTTGATGCTCATTCAACTTCCTTTTCTTCAAATGGTAAAGTGACCTTGATAATAAACCCTTGCTGAGGTGCCGTATCAAAGGTAATGTGCCCGCCAAGCAGTTGGATGCGCTCACGTAGACCGACTAGGCCAAATCCACCTGAGGGATTGTCTGAACCAATGCCATCATCCGTTAGGGAAAGGTCAATTCTGTGAAGGTCTGTGTAATCAATTTGGATGGAAACGGTTGTGGCTTGGGCATGTTTGCGAATGTTGGTTAACCCCTCTTGGACAATGCGATAGAGTGTTAAGGAGACTTTGGGTGATAACGGCCGTTCCTTGCCGTTAACCGTGAGTGACACTTGAACACCAGTTGTGCGAGTTTCTTCGATAAGATCTGAGATTGCGGCTGTTAACGGCCGTTCCCCTAAGGGGGATTCCCGCAGTGCGCTGACTGATTGACGGACTGACTGTAGACCTTCTTGCGTTAGTCGCTGAGCTTTTGCCAGGGCGTCTTCAGATTTGTAGGGATCCGTTTCCAAAACAGCTCGGGCTGCTTCAATTTGTACATTAACAACCGTTAGATAGTGGCCCAGATTGTCATGAATTTCGCGTGCCAAGCGATTCCGTTCACGGGTTGTGGCTAACTCTTCAACCTGCCCTGCATATTCAGCCAGCCGATGATTTGCTATTTTTAAATCAGAGGCCAATCGTGACATTTCGCGACGCGTTAACCCTTCTCGCAACGCTATAAAGGTGAAAAACATCACAAAAAGCATGGCTGAGCCAACGTTTAAGCCGATATCGGCCAAAATCCGAAAGAAATTAGGCGCAAATTCATCGAAGTTCAATACAGTCAACAAGCCGCTAAAAAGCAGAATATTCACAACCGATATGGCAATTGATCCTTTCCATAGGCCAACCGAAAATGCTTGGCCCGTAAGAGGGAGTAAGAGCAACCAAAAATTATTGCTGACACCGTCATTGATATATAACAGAGTGAACGTTATACCGGTTTGAACAACAAAGTAGGTGGCAGCAGACCACCATGTTAGCCTGTCTTCATGCCATGATGTGCCATAAGTTGCCATCAAGCCGTAACCACAACCCAATATGATGCTAACAATAAATCGACCAAGCGGATCGTAAAAATCTGCATCTAAAAAGGCGGGTACAAATGCCACGATGGTAAGAACGATGATAACAATATTCGCATTGAGATCTGAAAATCGCTCACTGTTATAGGGAACGTCTACAGTGGTAGTAGGGGATGCTTTAGGTTGTGTTTGAAGCTCTTTGCTACCGTTCATAAACTAATTTTACATGAGTTGTTCTAATTGTGGCAGATTTATTAAACGGCCGTTTTATATTTGTCATATTTGTGTCAGAAAATAATTGATTTTAAACAGTATCGTATAGACATATTTAGTGGAAGACTAAAGCCAGAACTCCACTGTCCATTATTTAGTAGTTACAGAAGAGAGATTGAATAGTCTGAGTAGGTTGGGATTATTCAATCAAATTTGCAAGTAAATAAATGACTTGAGGGGTTGTGTATTTACTTCTGCCAGTGTCAATCATCGACAATTAAGCATACAACATGAATAAATGATGACCATGACAAGGAGTATCGTCATGTCTAGGAATGTTTCCCTTTTGCGCCGTGCTATTCACTTCGTTCAAGCTGGTGAATTGCAAAAAGCTCGCTACCTATTGATATCTATCCTAAAAGAAGATAAATCAAATGAAATGGCATGGAAATGGTTGGTTGAAACTTATCCAACCACCCGTGAAAAGTATTTGGTTTATCAAAAGTGGCAAAAAGAGATGCCCATGAGTCGAGAGGCAGCTCAAGGTCTGCAGCAGTTTAGCACTGTTTATTTCCCAGCTCCGCAGACCAAACGTTTGAGCCAGTCGCTTGTAGAAGATGCCCCACCTGTTTGGAGCTTAGCCTTAATTTTTATCTTGACGTTTGGGTTGGCGTTCTGGATATTCACTGCGAATCAAACGGCTGTGGCTCAGACGTCGCCAGAACCTGAACCTGTTTCACAGTCATTAACGGCCGTTAAACAACCCGCTTCTGACGCTTCTCTCGAGCACACAATCATCATTTTAGAGAACCAAAACGAAGGTCTTAATTTAGAGATACAAATTGTTGAAGGGCAAAATCAACAATTAATTGATGAAAACGTGAGCCTGAGCCAAGAAATGGCAACCGTGACGCAACAGTTATTGGCCGCTCAAAACCGGGAAGAAAATCTAAGCGTGGAAATTGGTCAATTGAAACAAGATGTGACTGAGCTACAAACGTTCATTGCTGAACAAATCGAGCTGCCCAATGTGCTGATTCATGATGAAAACTTGCTGTTCAATTTCAATCGGTCGAACGGACAACCCTTACAGTTTGAGGTGCCTTATCAAATGCTTGTTGACACCAACAAACTATCAGAAAAATCTCACCAGTTTCATCGTTATCAATCCGTTTCAGCAGGCAACATGACAGGCTCCGTTTTAGATTGCCGATTTTTTATACAATCTGCCATTTTTGAGGCGCTAATGCGAGACCTGAATCAGGAATACAGCGATAAGTTTCTGGTGATGGAACAAGCGTGGCTCATTGTGTCCCAGGTTGAACTAACGGACTCTCAATTGAGCGAGACGCCCCAATTCCCCCTTGAAACCTTGATTAACGGCGGTGGAGTTGAGGATAAGGCAATCTTGCTTGCCTCAATGCTCAAGGCTGCACCTGTGCAATGGGATGTTTCGCTTTATTATGTGGATGCTACCTCTATTAACATTAAGCATTCCCCCAACGACTTGATGCTAAAAGTAGTGTTTGATGGTCACACTTTTTACCTTGATCCAGATGGGACAACGATGAATCCATATGAAACGGTAGATGGCTGGGAGATTTTGATTCACTAATTGATGTTACGCGGAAAAAACCTCTGAGGCTCACCGCCTGACACACATGCAGCGATGTATTAAAGGAAAGTTATAATTTGGGTTCTAATTTTTGAACGCCTTCTATTTTCTGCTAATTGATGACGAACGCTTGTAAAAGGGAACATCTTCTACCGGTAATGGCGTATCCCCTTTTATCAAGTCCGCTGCTTTTTCAGCTAGCATCATGGTCGGGGCATAGATGTTGCCATTGGTGACGTAGGGCATCACGGAGGCATCTACCACATACAGCCCGTCCATACCGTGGACTTTCAGGCTGTTGGGGTCAACAACGGCCGTTTCTTCAATCCCCATTTTGCAGGTGCAGGATGGATGATAGGCTGTTTCTCCTTCATATCCGACCCACTTTAAAATATCCATATCGGACTGTACATCTGGTCCTGGTGACAGTTCACCCCCGCTAAATTCATCAAAAGCGGGCTGATTCATTATTTCTCGCGCACAGTGTATGGCTTCAATCCATTCTCGGCGGTCTTCTGGCGTTGAAAGATAGTTAAAGCGGAGAGCCGGCTTGTCGGTCGGAACGGCCGTTTTTAGCTTTACTGAGCCACGAGAATTAGAATACATCGGACCAACGTGTACTTGGTACCCGTGCCCGCCGCTTGGAGACGTGCCATCATAGCGCACGGCAACAGGCAAAAAGTGAAACATCAAATTTGGGTAAGGTACCGTTTCATTGCTGCGAATAAAACCACCTGCTTCAAAATGGTTGCTGGCGACAGGGCCGTTTTTAAATAGAAGCCACTGTAAGCCGACAAAAGGCTGATTGTACCACTGCATGGCGGGCCAAACGGATACCGGTTGAGTGCAAGCGTGCTGGATGTAAACCTCCAAATGATCCTGTAGATTTTCACCGACGCCTGGCAAATGCTGCTTTACGTCAATGCCTAGGGGAGATAGCTCATCAGCGTTTCCAATACCAGACAGCATTAGCAGCTGCGGTGAGTTAACAGCTCCCCCACAGCAGATAATTTGTCCACCATATATTTTTTCACTGCGTCGTTTGCCAAATGAGACGTCGACACCGACCGCCCTCTTATTTTCGATCAGAATTTTTGACACAAAAGCGCGCGTTTTTACGGACAGATTTGGTCGAGAGGTTACCGGGTGTAAATAAGCTCGGGCCGAACTTAAGCGTTTCCCTTTGCGAATATTGCGGTCGAACTTTGCAAACCCTTCCTGCTTGTAGCCGTTGACATCGTCGGTTAATGGGTGCCCGGCTTGCTGAACTGCTTCAAAAAAGGCTGAGAACAGCGGATTTTTGGCTGGCCCCCGTTCTAAAACTAACGGCCCGCCATTGCCCCGAAAGGTGTCGCCGCCCACAAGGCAGTTTTCCATTTTTTTAAAGTAGGGTAAACAGTGCGCATAATTCCATGTATTCATGCCTGCATCAGCACCCCACCGTTCAAAATCCATGGGATTGCCACGCTGAAAGATCATGCCGTTGATGCTGCTTGATCCCCCCAATATCTTGCCTCGGCCTTGATATACCCGACGATTATGCATGTAGGGTTCTGGCTCAGAATGATATATCCAATCGTACCTTGGGTTGCCAATGGGAATGGTGAGGGCTGCCGGCATGTGAATAAATAAATCCCAAATGTGGTCTTTCCGTCCGGCTTCTAACACGAGAACTGAATGGTTAGGGTCTTCAGATAAACGATTGGCCAGAACGCATCCGGCTGATCCACCACCGATGATGATTGTGTCGTATTGGTTTTTTTGGCTCATACCTTCTCTCTACTATATTGCTGTACCGTCTGGTTGGTACAGTAAGTTTAACATGTATCGATTGCTGGAGCTAGGGGATGTAGCTAGAGCACGTGTGTAAAGGGAGGTGCTAGGTTGGTTTATTTGCCTTCAAAAGCATATGTATAATGCAAAACTCGTTGTCAATTGCCTCCCTCTAGCTCTGTACTCTAGCTTTAAATCTTCCTTGACAGTCACCCAAATCCCTCTATAGTCACCAATGAGGTATTTATGGGTTCAAAGAGAACGGCCGTTGAAACGAAGCGATTAATTTTTGAAGGATGTAGTCGAATATTGCAGCGGGAAGGGTTGTCGAGTCTAACGCTAGATGCTGTTGCTGAAGAGGCTCAATTAAGCAAGGGGGGCTTGCTTTATCATTTTCCAAACAAGGTCGCTTTAATCGAGGGGTTGTTTGAGTACCACAATAATATTTTTGAGGCACGCCTTCAGGAATTAACGGCCGTTGAAGGAGACGCCCCCGGGGCGTGGCTACGAGCGTATGCGCTCGCTTCTATTGAGCAAATTACCGATCATGAAAACGCCAGCCTGTATGCCAGCCTGCTCGCCGCTGAAGAAAAATACGCCTCGGCCCATCAGTTGATGCGGCAAAAATATATCAAATGGCAAGCACAAATCGAGCAATCAGATATTGATCCCGTTTGGGCCACTTTTTTGCGTTTAGCCGTGGATGGCCTATGGACTTCAATTAAAAATCAATATGCTCCCCCAGATGAAGAGCGGCTTGAGGCAATTAAAGACCTCATTTTGAAGCTAACCAAACAA
This sequence comes from Chloroflexota bacterium, assembly GCA_039029915.1. Classification (GTDB taxonomy): domain Bacteria; phylum Chloroflexota; class Anaerolineae; order Promineifilales; family Promineifilaceae; genus QQUD01. Next base: position 2,990 of record JBCCFD010000245.1, on the reverse strand, counting down.
TCTCAGCCAGTTTCCTGATATTTTGAATTAATTTACTATAGGCTGCTAGCTGGCACCGAGTTCTAGACCGGACGGCTGAAAAAGTGTTTACTTATTAGCTAACTTGATGTGTAGGTTTTCTTGTAATTCCTACTGGGAGGGACATAGCATGCTATGTCCTTACGACAATCATGACATCTGATAATCGAAACTGGCACACGGTGTTAGCTAATTATTTGGATGCCTTTGACAACGCGATCTCGCAGTTGACCGCAACCAGCCTGAATATCAATGCCTCTCCGCATGCGCACCGTGCTGCTTACCCCATATCGAGCCAAGACATCTTGAAACGTTTGGACGTTATCTTTTGATGATGGCATACCTTCAAATCCATCAGTTGGATTAAGGGGAATTAAATTAACGTGGCAAAGCATGCCCTGGAGCAGCTTACCTAGCCGTGTTGCCTGCTCAACTGTGTCATTTTTTCCGTTGATTAATGCCCATTCAAAGGTGAGGCGACGGCCAGTTTTCTCAATGTAGTATTGGCACGCATCCATGACATCAGCAATGGGCCAAGTTTTATTTAAGGGGATCAGTTTATCTCGCTCTTCATCGGTGGCGGCGTGGAGAGAAATGGCCAGCGGCGTTTGGCGCTGTTCGTTTGCATAGCGGCGTATGGCAGGAACAAGGCCGACGGTCGAGATCGTGATTTTGCGAGCCCCTAAATTAAAGCCGTCTTCGGCCGTCAGGCGGTCGATGGCGGATAAGGTGTGTTTATAATTATGTAGAGGTTCTCCCATGCCCATCATGACGATATTGGTTACATGTTCATCCGTTTGGCGCAGTTCATTGGCGAAGTAAAGCACCTGAGCCACAATTTCCCCAGCGGTCAAATGCCGTTCAAACCCCATCTGGCCGGTCGCACAAAAGACGCAGCCCATGGCACAGCCTGCTTGGGTGCTAATACATAGTGTCCGCCGTTTATCATACTTCATTAAAACCGTCTCAATAAATTGACCATCTGGAAGCTGAAAAAGCACTTTTGTTGTTTGACCATCGTTGGAATGCAGGCGGGTTGTGATGGTACCCGTGTTTAGGGAAACGGCCGTTTTTAATCCCTCACGCATCTTTTTAGGCAGATTGCTCATGCTGTCAAAATCTGTGGCGTGATTGATATACAGCCATTCCCAGAGCTGTTGCGCTCGAAATTTTGGCTGACCAAGCTCTTTCACAAAAGCTGTCATGCCATCAAAGTCGAACTCATAAAGTGACGGTTTGTTTTGCATAGTGAGAATTATAGCAGGGGCAACGGTCTTGGGGCTAGAAGCGCTAGTTAGGATCAGTTATTCGTTATTGGTAAATTGGCCTAGGTCATAACGAATGATTGTCAATCGTTAACTGCTGGCTGTTAGGTTAAACTTAGCGACTTTGATCATGAAATGAGGTTCTATGACAACGGACATTAAATCCATCAATCAGGTTGCTACAGCGAGAGAAACGTTCTTTCTTGGTTTTCGAACGGTGTTACCCATTTTAGTTGGTGTTGTTCCTTTTGGCATGATCATGGGTGTGGTCTCTGCCGAAGGAAACTTAACTACTTTCCAGACATTTTTCCGAGCCGCTTTTGTGTTTGCAGGCGTGTCAGAGCTGGTGATGCTTGATTTATTAGCACAGGGCACCACGATTTGGATTATTGTCCTGTCTGCCTTTGTTATTAATTTGCGGCAGCTGATTTACAGCGCATCAATCGGTGAGCATTACAATGACCAACCGCTTGGTTGGAAATTATTGCTTTCATATACTTTGGTTGATCAAGTTTTTGCGCTTTCATCTCAATATTTTGACGAGTACCCTAGCAGTCCGTTTAAGCGACAATATCATCTGGGAACGGCCGTTCCTATTGCTGTCGCCTGGTTTAGCGCGATTGTTACGGGATATTTTCTTGGAGCCGTCATACCAGACAATTTATCACTAGATTTTGTGGTTCCCCTCATGTTTTTGTCCCTCGTGCCGCCGGCTATTAAAGGCTATTCCTATATTGCGGCCGCCCTCGTTTCGGCAGTCGCGGCCCTGCTGGCGTTTGGCTTACCCAATAATCTTGGCCTTATGGTGGCCACATTTTCCGGTATCCTCGTTGGCTACCTATTGGAGGGAGACGCATGAAATATTGGATTCTTGTTTTAATGATAGGCTCATTCACATATTTAAAGCGGGCATCGTTTATTATATTTTTAAGCGATTGGGAGATGCCGAAGTGGATGCGAAAAAGCCTGCGATTTGTTCCCGTCACCATTTTCCCTGCACTCGTCTCCCCGCTTATCTTCATGACCGACGGCCAGATAGATATTACACCAACAAATGTCAAAATTTTGAGCGCCCTCATCACGCTCATCGTCGCCTCTCGATTTGGTAATTTATTGCTTTCGATTCTGGTTGGCATGATGATTTTATGGGCAGGGCAATGGGTTTTAGGGTGATAACTCGTTTTATTTAAGAATTAAACGGCCGTTAAACTGCTTAACATCATCCAATGTTTCGTGATAATGATGGGGAATATTTTCAGGTAGATTATCTATATCAAAAAATTGAGCGGCAATCGTTTCATCTGTTTGTGAAAAAAGTTCTCCACTCCATTTGTCCACAATGAAAACTAAACTAAACATTTGATAGGGGTCACCATATGAAGTCACAAAAGAGTACTTTGGAGCAGAATAGAGAGAAATAGGGTAGGCTGATTCAACATCCAATCCTGTTTCCTCTTTGACTTCCCTAACAACACAATCGTAAATTGACTCCCCAAGTTCAATGCTGCCAGCAGGCATTACCCATAAATGATTATCACTTCGCTGGACAAATAAAACTTTTCCTTGGTCGTTTTGAATGACTGCCCGAGCCCCAATGGCAAACATTTCCTGTTTGCCAATAAGTTTTCGCATCCGCCCTAAATAGGATTGTTCATATGGAATACTCAATTATTCACCTTTTGATGTTCTCAACCCGTTTTGAGTCTG
>JBCCFD010000244.1:0-11426 GCA_039029915.1 Chloroflexota bacterium | reverse complement strand
GCAGCTAGAAAATTTTCGCTTTGCACAAATTCTGGTGAAAAGTCGAGCAGGTCAGCCGCCTCTTGCGACCAAGCCACCAGCTTCGGCCCCGACACGGGCGTCGGCTCAACGTGGGAGTAACCTGACTGAAAGACTTGACGGGGTGTTTTGACCGTCACCGGATCAGCCGGTAAAGTTTTTTCAAATCGGTTATTGAAAACAAAGTTTTCACTTAAGGTCTGTAATTTTTCCATAGGTGTATGATACGGCCGTTTATCTCTAAAATCTATTCGTTTTCCGACAAGCCTCAATCCTCTCTCATATTCAAAGTTTCAGGGTCTAATGCCTCCTGAAGATGAACAATCTCTTTTGAAACATCTATTTCCTCAGGAATGAGCTGCAAAGTGTCGATGAGAAGCTGAACGCTCATTTTATAACGCTCAACCAAATCAGGATGCAAGAACACGTCGTTCACTCGCTCAACAAGTCGCTCTGGTTTTTGTATCAACCGCTTCTCTTCAAATTGAAGCCATTTATAATCTGGTTCCCACTGTTTATTAACCGCAAACAAAATTCGCAGCGCTCGTTCAACAGTCCAACTGAGTTCACCAGCCAGCTTCATCGGATTATGCCGTTTTGCCAAAGGGTAGGCGTGCGCGAGTGAAAGTGGATACCAGTGTGGTTCTGCCAAATAGCGCACCGCATCTTCAATAAGCTTAACTTGAAGCAAGTCCGGATAAGTCTCTAGTTTTTTCTGCCACTGCTCCAAACGGGGGGATGTTTTTACCGGCACAGCGTGAAAAATATGCCACGCATCCACCAATTTCCAATGGTAGGTTGTCTTGCCGGTCACCACCTTTTCAAGAGTAGAGTCAATCGCCTCAAACGGACGCCAAGCCGCCTCAATAAAAATACCGTCAATCCAGCTTTTGGTTGTGTAGCCGCCGCCCCATTCCATCGTGGCCGGATCAACGGTTGCACCAATCGATCTAAGCCAGTTTTCATAAACGGCCGTTTCCTGCACCTCATCAACAAGGAACGTGATTTCAATATCAGAGTATTGATCAGCGTACCCTTTTGCCACCGAGCAGTACAGGTAAGCTTCGGTACCTATTTCTTGAGGAATCTCTCGCATGATATTTTGAATAAGCAAGGCCCGCTCACGGCTATGTAATGTCGCTAACGAAGGAAGATTAATCATTTTAATATCTCCTTACTCAAATTTTTTGAGCATTATTCAATTAGATACTTTGTTGATTTTTTTTCTTTGCGGATCCGCGCTTGCAAGCTGGGGCTATCTTACACAAGAATTTAGCACATTCGGGTCAGAAGAGCATTTCTCTCATACAAAATAAATGCGGAAAAAGTCAAAAAAAGGTGGGACACTCGAGCTCGTTATCACGGCTTAAAGCCTATTTTGCTCGAGTATCCCACCCCTGCGTGGAACCAAATTATTTTGAGATGCGCGTGTTTACACGAGCTCAGCCAGCTTTGGGCCAGCCGCAATCACCTCACGCTTCACACCAGATTCAAAGCCTTTGAAGTTGTTGACAAATAGCTCAACCAGCTTGGTGGCCTGTGCATCATACGCCATTTTGTCTGCCCATGCGTTACGCGGCATCAAAATAGAAGTGGGCACCTCTTCGATTTCTGCGGGAACAGATAAACCGAAGAATGGCTCTTCAGAAAAAGTAACGTTGTCTAGTTCACCCGTTAGAGCAGCGGTTAGCATCCGGCGCGTGTAGCGAAGCTTAATGCGATCGGAAACACCGGCAGGGCCACCGCTCCAGCCTGTGTTTACTAGCCACACCTGAGCCTCATGTTGATCAATCTTTTCACCAAGCAATTTGGTATAGACGCCTGGATGCAAAGGCAAGAAAGGTGCGCCAAAGCAAGCACTAAAATCTGGAACTGGCTCGGTGACACCTCGTTCAGTACCAGCTACTTTCGCTGTGTAACCGCTGAGGAAGTAATACATCGCCTGTTCGCGGGTCAATTTGCTGATTGGTGGCAACACCCCGAACGCGTCGGCTGTTAAAAAGACGATGTTTTTAGGATGCCCCATCTTGCCATCTAAATCGACGTTGGTGAGATGGGTGATTGGATAAACGGCACGAGTATTTTGGGTGTTGCTACCGTCAAAGAAATCAATTTCACGTGTTTCTGGGTCGAAAACGGTATTTTCAATAATGGTGCCGAATTTACGCGTGGTGGCATAAATTTCAGGTTCACCTTCGGCATCAAGGTTAATAACTTTGGCGTAACAGCCCCCTTCGTAGTTGAATACACCGCTATCGCTCCAGCCGTGTTCGTCGTCTCCGATTAACGGCCGTTCTGGATCATTGCTCAACGTCGTTTTACCCGTTCCGCTGAGACCAAAGAAAAGGGCGGCATCATCCTGCATGTCGCCATAATTAGCACTGCAGTGCATACTCATTACGCCTTGTTTTGGCAAATAGTAATTGAGCGCAGAGAAGACACTCTTCTTGATTTCACCAGCGTATTGCGTGCCACCAATAAGCACAATCTTTTCAGTAAAGTTTACAAAAATAAATGTTTCACTGCGGGTGCCATCTACATCGGGGATAGCGTGAAAGTTTGGCATATCAATCACAGTGAACGCTGGTACGTGCGCTTCTAATTTATTCCCATCTGGTTCACGAATAAACATATGGCGAGCAAAGAGACTTTGCCACGCATACTCCGTAACCACACGAACGGGCATACGGTATTTTTCATCTGCCCCGGCATAGCCATCGAACACAAAAAGCTCTTTGTCAGCCATGTAAGCCAACATGCGATTCTTGATAGTTTCAAATTGTTCTGGGGTTGTTGGCTGATTGATGCTGCCCCACCAAACATCACCTTCCGTCATTGCATCCTTAACCACATACTTATCCTTTGGTGAACGTCCAGTGTATTTACCAGTTGATACCAACAATGGCCCTTCCGGTGCCAAAACGCCCTCATTTCTTGAAAGAGCAGTTTCCACCAGCTGTGGAATTGACAAGTTCCAATGAACAAGTTTGGCTTTATCAATCCCTTGATGCTCAATGCCATATTGGCTGATATGTTTTCCTAAATGTTTCATACGGTTCACTCCTGCGCTCACTTTCTACGCGTTGTCCTAAAATGCCTTCCGGGAGGTTTCTTTTGCTTTCATATGAAAGAATGAAACCTCCCGGAAAGAAAGTAGGTTATGAGCCCTGTGGGAAATAGGACTCATGGGGGTTTGGTTTGTTTGTGAAATATTGTACGATGGTATAAACATCATACTGGTATAAACATCATACCAATTTTTGTGATAATATTATAACAGACGAAAAAAATATTTCTAGCCCTACTTTTGGGCTTGGTCCAATTTTTATAATTTTTTTATGAGATTATGATGATTTAGGTAAACAAAATCTCGGTGTTATGCTCTTAAAGAGCTGGCTTTTTTAGAGATGCAATTCCTAGAATTTTGAGTAGTATTGGTAGCTGTGCGAATGGAATAGGCTTTTCCAACAATCTTAATTGGATCGTTTCCATTCTCTTATGAAAGGGCATTATCATGTTTCAACCAATTCGAGCAGGGCGACTCTATGAGCAGATTGTAGAGCGCATTGAACAACAGGTATTAAATGGGGAATTAAATGCAGGGGATCGACTGCCACCGGAACGACTCCTGGCTGAACAGTTTGGGGTATCACGAACGGCCGTTCGTGAGGCGGTCAAAGCGTTGCGGCAGCGTGGCTTAATCGAAGTCTACCCAGGACGAGGGACCTTTATCACTGACGGCACCTCGAATGCGCTTCATCGATCGCTTGGTTTAGCCATGCGCGTTGGTCAAGGAGATGGTGTCGAAAGCTTGCTTGAACTGCGTGAGATTATCGAACCTGCCATAACGGCAAAAGCGGCCGTTTTTGCTACTGATGCCCAAATCAAACAGCTAGATCATTGGGTCGAGCAGATGGACGCTTATCTAACGGTCCCGGACAAATTCATGACTGCTGACAATAATTTCCACATGGTCATCGCCGCCGCCAGTAGCAATTCACTGGTCCCCACTATCCTCAATTCAATCGTTGATATTCTACAGGAACAGCGCTCGATGATTTTCCGTGCGGATGGTGGTCAATGGATTGCCCAGCAGCATCATCGCAATATTTTGAACGCTATAAAAAATCGTCAGCCAGACCTGGCTAAAAAGTCAATGAAAGATCATTTAGCTCAAGTTCGAGCTGATTATGAATCGACAGTGGGAAGAGTCGAAACGTAAAGTCTGGCTACTATTTCATCAAACAAAGAGTGCCGAATAGCAGGTGGTAGAACCTAAGGTTTAGGTTAAAGCTAGGCAAAGGCATTTTGGTCGGTTTTTCTTACTTGCGACTCTCCCCTCGCTCCAACAGCCTTAATCCTTTTGGATAGTGGTTTTTAACACGGCCGTTTACTCCTTTCCCCCACCCCAGACTATTGTCATTGACAGTGGTCTAAACCCATCCATTTTTACCATCATGCGCCAATGTTTCACCTCGAAGATAAGCTTGAAATTCCGGATCATCAAACTCAATAACTAAACCATATTTTATCCATCTCCAATCTATAAAAGCTATCGAAATCATTATCTCCCATTTGCGACTCCAACTTTCCAATTTATAATCCCGAAAATTTACAATCAATGGAGCAAATACCATGAGTTTAAAATATCAAATCGTATACTGGCGCGACATCCCAGCTCAAATTAAAGGCAAAGTCGGCCGCAAGCGGGTTTCCCGCATGCTGTCCAAGAAATTTCAGGTCGCTATTGATGAAGCTGCTATGCAGGGCGGCATGAGCGATACCGATTCATACTTGCAAGAGTGGCGCAGCACGGATTGGGCCACTCACGACGGGGATGCCGATGAATTTTTAGACAAGCTGGCGGCCGAGTTTGAGTCTCAATATTCAGGTGCTCGCCTTAAAGGGTTAATGGTCTCAGGTGGATTTGATACAGAAGAGAATGGGGCGTAATGTTGTCCATCAAGTAGGTCATATTGTGCAGCTCATACAACTTTTTTGATTGGAAATTCGTTTTTATGCCTGTAAAATGGGCAAAATGCACAATAGAATTTAATCAAAGTCAGAGAGAGAAGGAAAATACACCCATATGAACCCACGGACCGATTTATCTCTGCTTAAACCGATTATTGAAAAATATAACGGCCGTAGAAGAGATGCGCTTCTCCCCATGCTGCACGATGCGCAAGACGTCTATGGCTGGTTGTCTCGCGAGACCCAACAAGTCATTGGTGAAACGCTACGTGTTCCCCTCGCTGATATTCACGGTGTCATCGAGTTTTACACCATGTTTTACAGCGAGCCTACTGCAAGACGCGTTATCCGAATTTGTGAAGATTCAGCCTGCTCCCACTCTGGCGGCAAAGAAGTAATGGCGGCTATCGAAGCCCAGCTTGGTCTCCACCACAATGAAACGGCAGAAGATCTTTCGATCACCTATGAACATGTCCCCTGCTTAGGCATGTGTGAACAAGCACCCTGTGCGTTAGACAGCGAGCGCCCCGCTGGTGATTTGACCCCTGAAGATGTTCCGGCCTTTTTAAATGGAAGCTACCCAGAGCCCAAAGCAAAACCATATGGTGCCCCTCTTTGGCTTCTCAAGCGCGTTGGCAAAGTTGACCCGTTTAGCCTAGCTGATTATGAAACCAATGAAGGCTTTGCCGCGCTTCGGAAAGCTGTAACCATGGAGCCGATGGCCGTCATTGAACTGATTGAAAATTCAGGCATTGTTGGCCGCGGTGGTGCTATGTTTCCCACGGGTCGTAAATGGCGCTTCACACGAGGCCAACCCGAAGAGGGGAATGAAAAACACGTCGTTATCAATGCAGACGAATCAGAACCTGGCACCTTTAAAGACCGCTGTCTCATGGAGGAAGATCCGTTCTCAGTCATCGAAGGGGCCATCATCGCCGGCTACGCGACAGGGGCCGAGAACGGCTGGATCTTTGTGCGTGGTGAATATCCTCGTTCTGCCAAGCGGCTCCGCCACGCTATCTCAGAAGCCCGCCGAGCCGGTTATCTGGGCAAAAACATTCTTGGCGTAGGCGGGTTTAATTTTAACATTGAAGTTCGCTTAGGGGCTGGCGCTTACATCTGTGGTGAAGAGACCGCTCTATTTGAAGCCATCGAGGGAAAACGCGGCTTCCCTCGCATTAAGCCACCGTTCCCTACAGTCAAAGGGCTGTTTATGCAGCCCACCTCCGTCAACAACGTTGAAACGGTGGTGGCCGCGCTGGCTGTTCTCAATGAAGGCCTCGACAGTTGGCGTGCGCTAGGCACCGAAAATTCTCCAGGCACAAAGCTATTTTGCTTAAGTGGCCACATCGAGAGGCCTGGTATTTATGAAGTACCTTTCGGTATGGAAATTGGAGAAATCATTGAAATGGCCGGCGGTGTTCCAAACGACAAATCCCTCCAAGCCGTTCTTATGGGTGGTGCGGCCGGCGTTTTTATTGGACCAGACAAGCTTAATACGCCGCTCACCTATGAAGACTCACGCGCCTCAAATGTCCCGCTTGGCTCTGGTGTTATTATGGTGTTTGATGAAACGGCCGATTTACGCCAGCCGATGTACGAACTCAGCCGCTTCTTTGCTCACGAAAGCTGTGGCAAATGCTTTCCCTGTCAGCTTGGCAGTCAGCGCCAAATGGAAATTCTCGACCGCATTGCCAACAACGGCGGCGCAAAGCCTGCTGACAAACAAGCCCTCCTTGATCTCGGATTTACCATGACAGAGACCTCGCTTTGTGGCCTTGGCCAAACCGCCGCTTCAGCTGTGGTTAGCGCCATTGCGCTTTGGCCCGACCTGGTTGAAGAACGCGAGCGCATCATGCTTGAGGTTGAGATTAACGAACGAGGTTAGAGGTGAGAGATAGAGCTAGAGGTAAGAGATAAAGTGTAGAGGGGGGCATTTGATTAGATTTGTCGCGGATCTAGGAATATTTTGGGGATAACCGTTTTTAGAAAGCTATTTTTTGGAGGGAAAGATTGGCATTTAAATTTGAGAAATTGGATGTGTGGAAAAGAGGTGTTAATTTTGCGGATGAAATGTTTAGTTTAGCTGATGAACTACCGCAAAGATATCAATTTTCTTTAGGAGAACAATTACGTAGAGCATCTTTGGGTGTACCAACAAATATCGCTGAAGGGTGTGGTAGAGACGGTGTAAAAGAAAAAGCTTACTTTTTCAGAATTGCTAAGGGTTCATTGTACGAAGTTGTAAGTTTACTCGTCATCATGGGTAAGCGCGGCGAATTATCTAAAAATCAGTACGTAACCCATTATGAAGAAGCAGACGAGATAGCCGCAATGCTAACGAGTCTAAATCATAGACGGCGACAATAACGCCACACTCTACACTCTACACTCAAAACTCTATGGACGGCATAAAACCAATTCAGTACGTTACGATCAATGGTAAATCACCCACTGCAATCGATGTAGAGGGCGCGATTGTTGATGAAGAGCAAGTTTGTATTTCAGTTAATGGCGAAGAGCTAGCCACTTTTATGGCATCGCCAAACAACTTAGACATGATGGCGATTGGATTTTTAGCCAACGAAGGCATTATCCAAACGCCTAAAGATATTCGTCAGCTTCACATTTCTAAAGGTGGCACCTGCGCCGATGTGTGGCTACACGATATGAACTTTGAAAAACCAAGAAAATTTATCATTACGGCAGGTTGCGGTGGTGGCGTGACCTTTGATGATTTATCTCAATCGCACGAACCGTTGGAATCAAATCTAACCGCTACCCCAGAACAAGTAGCCCATCTGATGAAGCAAATGCACCGGGGTGCACAGCTTTATCAAAAGGCGCGCGGGATACATACGGCCGTATTAGCCACCACCAATGAAATCCTCCTGCAGGTTGAGGACATTGGTCGGCACAACTGTCTTGATAAACTGCGCGGCGCAGCGCTAATGACGGAGGTCAATACAAAAGACCGCATCATGCTCAGTAGCGGCCGTATTAGCAGCGAGATGATCAACAAAGCACGACGACTGGGCTGCCCAATCGTTTGCTCACGAACCTCGCCAACTAGCTTATCCGTTAAGCTAGCCGAGGCTTGGAACATGACCATCATCGCCTATCTGCGTCAAGATCGTATGCGAATTTACACGCATCCGGAACGGATTTTAAACAACTAGCGTCGGGATTTATCCCAATTAAGAAGAGAGAAGAGAAAAGAGAAAGCATCGGGATAAATCCCAGTGAAACAAGAAATGTTCAACAAATGCCTACCTCTATACTCTACGCACTAGCTACTAACCAATAAGCTGACAAGCTGAGATGCTAAAATGCTGAAAAGCCCAAATCCTACAGCTAGGAGACTCATATGAGCAAAACAGTCACAGTCCTTATCGACGGGCAAGAAGTCACAATATCAGAGGGCACAACGATTTATGACGCCGCGAAGGCGGTGGGGATCGATATTCCTGTTATTTGCTACCATCCTCATTTGACAGCCAATGGGCTTTGTCGCGTTTGCTCAGTAGACAGCGGCGGGCGCGTTCAGTCCGCCGCTTGCGTGACGCCCTGCTGGGACGGCATGGAGGTTAAGACAGATACCGAAGAGGTACAGCGAGGACGGCGCACCATCTTGGAAATGTTATCTTCGACCGTTAACCTTGATGAATCTCCCGAAATTCTAAACCTTGTAGACCTATACGACGCCGACACCGAGCGCTTTGAGGAAGGCATTCGCCGCGAATCACCAGTTTACGACGATAATCCGTTTTACATTCGTGATTACAACCAGTGCATCAACTGCTGGCGATGTGTTCAGGTTTGTGCGGATGATGCCCAATTTGCCTTTGCCCTCAACTTTGAAGGACGCGGCTTTGACACCAAGATAGCCACCTTCCAAGGGGATGGCATGATGGACACCACCTGTGTCTTCTGCGGTCAGTGCGTTGGCGTTTGCCCAACCGGGGCACTTAAACCCAAACGGCAAGCCTTACTTGAAGAGGGCGTTGATCCTGATTCAATTTTTGACCAAACTCGCCGGAAGCGGAATAAAAAGAAGAAAAAAGCAAAATAATGAAACTATCCGAAGCTTTAATTAATCGATCTGATGCCAATAAGCATCTCGTCCAGTTACGCTCAAGACTACAAAGAAGCTCGCGAGTGCAAGAAGGAGATGAGCCACCTGAAAATCCTGAGGAACTCCTTCAAGAGCTAGATCGAACACTCGAAACGATGACGAGCCTAATCAAGGCCATTAATCATACCAATTCTCAAACGCAGTTTGATGAGAACAGAACATTAGCTGAAGCCTTAGCTGATCGGGATGAACTCAGCACCAAAAGAGGTGTTTTACAAACGCTCATTCAAACGGCATCCGTGAGTCAGCAGCGACAAACACGCTCTGAGGTTAAGTTTGTAAGCACGATTAATATTCAGGCGCTTCAAAAACAAAGTGATGATTTGGCAAAACAATATCGAGAGCTAGACACTAAAATTCAGGAGTTAAACTGGACAACAGAACTGATTGAAAAATAAATAGTTGGTAGTTTATGAAATTTGAAGCGAGCACACCCACTTCAACAGGCCCTTTTTGGGCCTAGCTGAAACTTCGACTGAAACTCGACTGGAGATTGCGAGAAGCCGCAATTGAGGGTTCGACTCCCTTCACACCTTATGCTTCTCATTGTAACAAGCGTACAGGGTAATGTCACTGTTATAACCACGTGCTGATTGATGACCATAAACGAGGGTGGGATTGGGGAAATTAACAATCTTAGAGAGGATTGTTTGAGTAAAATTTTGAACTTAACAACTGAAGATTGGCAAACTGTTTTGGAGATACACGGCCGTATCGCTCAGCAAATTCCGGCAAATCACCGAGAAGTCCTGCTCCGGGCAGCCAAAGAGGTGGGCTTAGCCCCCGGCAAGCTATTCCACTTTGTGTATGTGGTTGAGAACTTCGACCCAGCTGATTTGTCAGTGGCGAATTACCAAAAACGGGATCCGTTTGACCACCCACAGGTGATACAAGCCCATTTAAACGATTGGGCGAGGGTGGGTTGGCTTGAGATGATGGCAAACGGCCGTTTTCAGATAACACGCGCCGGTCACCAAATCAGGCAGTTACGATGGCAAATCATCGTCGACGCTATCGCGAGTCACAACAAAAACCAAAGTAGCACTTTGGCCAACTGTTTAGCCACTTTAAAAAAGGTTAAACAGCAAGTGATCGACGGTGGCGTAACCGAAGAGTACCTGAGCTTTTTTGTTCGTTACAAAAAAGGGCTCAAACCACCGCCAAACATTGGCTCACTTTTACAATTGATTGAGTATCGGATGGATTTTGGCGCACTACGTGACGACGTTCATTTAGCGGCCTGGCGAGAAGTCGCCCCCGATTTAAGTCCCGTCGAATGGGAACTCATATCGATAGTTGGCGAGAACCCACAGATTAAATTGGGCCAATTCATCGAGCAGCAGGCTAGGCGAGGTTTTGAGCAAGCGGTTTTTGATACGGCCGTGACAAAACTCACCCAAATTCAGTGGCTCAAATATGATAGAAATCTGCTAAAATTAGAGGCAGTAGCTAATAAAAGCAGAGTGCAAGTCGAAAAAATAACGAACACCAAATTTTTCAATCCTTGGCAAGAAGCACTTACGAACCATGAGATTGAAAATCATAAAGAGAATTTAAAGCTATTACGAAGAGAACTAGGTAAACAGTAATAAGGGGAAGGTAATAGAAAAAGTGGATGAGAGAGATCACCCAAACTCATAATCCCTAATTACCAAATACAAACTTATCACCTTACCAGTGTTTCGGAGGATTTCCCATGATCTCAGCAGACCGCGAAGTACGCACCACTTGCCCCTACTGTGGGGTTGGGTGTCAGCTAAGCCTCAAAGTCAAAGACGAATATATTTATGCGGTAGAAGCCCCATTCGACGCTGCCCCAAATTACGGCATGCTCTGCGTCAAAGGTCGTTTCGGTACCGACTACGTCAAGCATCCCGGCCGTGTAAAAACGCCACTCATTCGGGTCAACCGGCACGAAGGGCGTTCAGCCAAACCCATTTGGCGGGAAGCCTCTTGGGATGAAGCCTTAGACTATGTGGCCGATGAGCTTTCGCGCATCGCCAAAAATTACGGCGGTGACGCCATAGCCAGCTACGCCAGCGCCAAGGCAACCAATGAAGACAATTACGTCTTCCAAAAGCTAATCCGCGCCCTAATTGGCACAAACAATGTGGATCACTGCGCCCGTCTTTGCCACGCTGGGTCAGTAACTGGGCTCCAACTCTCAATTGGCTCCAGCGCTATGTCTAACTCCATCGCTGAAATGGAAAATTTAGAAGCGTTTATCGTGACTGGGTCTAACACCACAGAGACACACCCTGTCATCTCAAACTTCCTCAAAAAAGCAATTCGTAAAAAT
>JBCCFD010000243.1:0-11470 GCA_039029915.1 Chloroflexota bacterium | reverse complement strand
CTCCTATTTACAAATGACCTATGGATTGCCTATTATTTTGCAGTCTGGAGAAATGGGGATGAGCCATCCAAACATTAAACCAGCTAACTTAATATCACTATACGTATTGGAGTATCAATAATGCGTCATCTCTTTCAATCTGTTGAATCGACGTCGTTTCATAAGAACCGGCGCCTATTCATTTTTTTTGCTTTACTTTTTTTCTTGCTAATCACGATTTCGCTCGGTGTTGCGTCAACGTTATCACTGTTGCAAACAGTGGGGGATCCGCCCAACGAGCCCTTAACTGTTTCCCCGGTCACTGACCGAGAAGAAAAGGTAGCTGCCACCACTCTTTCGAGTTCATCAAATGCAATTTACCTGCCTTTAATAAGTAACCCCGACGAGTGCGATCTAAATAGCCAAGAAAAAACGTTAGCTGATTTAGTGATCAATGACGCTAACCAAGGGCGACCCTCCATGACCTGTGATCCAATCTTGGCACAGGTTGCCCGCGAACGGGCCATTGATATGGCTGAGCGCAGCTACTTCGGTCACACAAATCCAGATGGCTTTGGACCAAACTATTTGGTAAAAGACGCTGGCTATGAATTACCAAGTTGGTACAGCAACGACAACGATGGCAACAATATTGAATCCATCGGGGCAGGCTATACGTCGGCAAATGGCGTTTGGGCAGGCTGGCTCGGTTCAAGCGGACATCGCGTTCATCTCTTAGCGGAATCTTCTTTTTGGCAAAGCCAAACGAACTATGGCATTGGCTACTATTACGATGCTAATAGCCCTTATCGGCATTATTGGGTCTTTATATCCGCACCACCAGAAGAGTAGGGTTGGCGAGAATTCAGCACTTAGCAGTTGATTTGCGGCAAGTGTTTCATCTGCCTACAGGTGTCCAATAAACGACTCTGCAACCTAAGAATTTAGAAAACGCAACAAGATAAAGCAGATAAGCGGGACACTCTATCTAAAAATTGCTTGACATTGCCGCACCCAATGCTATTATAGACTCAAACAGTCTACAATAGGCAATTATGAAATATTCACAAGCAACGAATTATGCACTGCACACCATGCTGCATCTTGTTGCACTCCACAATCATAGCAATACTAGCGTGCAGCAGTTGGCAGAACTTCAGAATCTCTCGCCAACTTATTTATCAAAAATCCTGACCAAGCTTGTAAAGGCTGGTCTGATTGAATCAACGCCAGGTATTCGAGGTGGCTATCGTCTGCGAAAGGAAAAAGCGGATGTCTCCTTCTTGGATGTCATTCAAGCGATAGAAGGAACGGCCTCATTCTTCCACTGCGAAGTTACAGCAGCCCATAAAGGTTGTTTGATTCAAAAGACCATGACAACGGCTGAGCAGCAGATGGAGACTTACTTGCAAAGCCAAAAGCTAATTAAGCTTGTCGATCAATTTGTTACCCACAACACAACTGACAAAACAGTAAAAAACAATCACCGACCATAACCTTTCATTATGAAAAATCGGTACTTAAATTTAAACGTCTCAATTATAGATATCGCCACTCTATAAAACCTATTTTTGCAGGTTAATTATAGATATTCACACTCTATAAAAGATTTAATAAAAGGAGAATTTCTAAATGATTTACGATTGCACCATTATTGGCGGCGGTCCAGCAGGGCTTAGTGCGGCGCTTGTTTTGGGAAGAGCAAGGCGCCACACAGTTCTCTTTGATGAAAACAAACCTCGTAACGCCGTTACTCAAGAAGCCCACGGGTACTTAACCCAGGATGGGATCAAACCGACAGAATTTAGGCAGATTGCCCATAAGGAAATTGCCCGCTACCCGTCAATAAGACACCAGCAGCAGCGAGTCAGGCAGGTCATTCAAGGAAAAGATCGATTTGAGGTCATTGTTGATGATGGACTGAGGCATCATACTAAGACGGTGATTTTGGCAACAGGCTTAAAGGAAACTTTACCTTCAGTCCCCGATATCCGTCAATTTTATGGCAAGAGTCTATTTAGCTGTCCATATTGCGACGGGTGGGAGCATCGTGACCAACATCT
Organism: Chloroflexota bacterium; assembly: GCA_039029915.1. Taxonomy (GTDB): domain Bacteria; phylum Chloroflexota; class Anaerolineae; order Promineifilales; family Promineifilaceae; genus QQUD01. The sequence goes on along the minus strand of JBCCFD010000243.1, from coordinate 9,428 downwards.
GGTACTCATTTCAGAAGGGGCAAATACGTTTCACATGGCCAAAACTATTTGGAATTGGAGCCATAATTTGGTCGTCTGCACAAATGGGCACCAGCCTCTGAGTTTAACCGAGCAGAAGGTTTTAAAAGATAAGGGGCTTTTTATTGTCGAAGATCGCATAGAAAAGATTGTGGGAGACAACGGCCGTTTAAAAAGCATTCAATTTGATACTCATGATGAGATTGAATTTGACGGGGGTTTTGTTGCGACAAGCCAATTTCCAGCCTCTCCATTTGGTAAAGAGCTCGGTTGTGAGCTCAATGCTGTGGGAGGTCTAGTTACCGATATGCTGGGGAGAACCACAATTTCTGGTGTTTATGCGGGTGGCGAAGCGCTAGGATTTGGCTCACAGTTAATTATTGCAGCCGCTGAAGGTAGCCGAGCCGCGGCCGGTGTGAATTCAGATCTAATTGAATCTGAGTTCTTATCCTAACCATTATCAGTGGGAAATTGGGAGATTGAGAGATTGAGTCTCCTAATTTCCCAATCTTAATCGTCCTACTCTAGTTTGATATGCTTCAATTTATCAGGATTGAGCACGCTGTAAATGTTTTGAATACGGCCGTTTCTCATATAAAATACAAAAATATTGAAAATACGGCCGTTGACCTCGCCAACCGCTCCCATCTGCCCATTTATGATCGCGGGCCGCGCCTGAAAGTCAGCCGGTGCTAAGCGAATCAACCCCAGCAAGAAGCTAAGCACTTTCGATTTTGACTGAACAGGACGCCGAGCGGCCTTCGCTTTTCCGCCCCCATCAGAGTAAAAGATAACATCTTCCGCCAAAATGGATTGCAGCGACTGCACATCGTTTTCTAAACAGGCTTGCCAAAACTGGCCTAAAAGGAGCTGTTGCGCCTCCCAGTTCATATCAAAACGAGGCTGATCGGCCGTCAGATGCTGCCGCGCCCGCCGGAAAATTTGCCGACAAGCCGCCTCACTCTTTTCAACAATGAGGCTAATTTCCTTATACTCGTATTCAAAGACATGCCGCAGCAAATAGACGGCTCGCTCTGTTGGTGTCATTCGCTCCAATAGCTGTAAAAATGCATACGAGACATTGTCGGCCAGCATCATTATCGCCTCACCGTCATTAGACTCCGGTTCCGAAAGCAGCGGTTCTGGCAGCCAAGGCCCAATATAGCTTTCACGACGCACTTTAGCCGAGCGTAAATGATCAATACAAAGGCGAGTTACCACAGATGCTAAGAATGATTTAGGTGATTCAACTTGCGTTTGGTTACTCTTTTGCCAGCGCAACCAAGCTTCCTGAACCATATCTTCGGCATCCATCACGCTCCCCAGCATGCGGTAAGCAATGCTGAAAAGGTACGGTTGGTATTGGGGGAAGGTTTCGTTATTCATACTGAATAGGTTTTATGATCAACAAATAGTTGACGCTGTGCCAGAATTCTATTGGCCACAGCCCGCCCGCTGGCAAACGAGGCGTCGGCCAACCAGCCCTCAGACCCAACCCAATCTCCCGCTAAAAATAGACGTTGGCGACCAGGTATTTGGATTGGTGGACGGCCGTTTATGCCTCCATTTTCAACCGTTGGCAACCAGTGGGTTACGGTCATCTCTGGTAGCGCACGGCTGTAAATAAGATGATCTTGCCACCCGGGCTGCACAAATGATAAGAACGCCTTGAGTTCATCTCGAACCCCCTGTCCCGGTTCATCGGGAGCCAAATATTTCATCACGTGGATCAAATGACTGTTTTCAGGCGCCAGCTTCGCAAAGTTTGAGTGGGTTGAAAGATAGTACGGTTTTTCTAAATCAAAAGCCAGGAGGCGATTGGGATTGGGCAGCGTTTTGAGTCCCACATCAAACATAGCCGCCCGAACGGGAACGGCCGTTTCGGCCCACTTCTGAGCCAGTGGATGATTGGGGAGCAGCTCGGCCACATTTTTAGGGTCTGTGGTCATCACGACGCGGTGAGTGGTCCAACTGTCTCCGCCAGCTAAGGTGACAGTCGCGTGCGTGGCGGATTCAGTAACGGCCGTTGCTCTTTCACTCGTTACGAATTGCACTCCAGCCGTCTTGGCAGCTGACCGCAAACCGGCCACCAGCGTTTGCCAACCGCCATCAATGTAAACAACATTTTTTTGGAGCGCAAACTGAAGCTGCTGGACCCACATGTTGGCAGAAACCTGTTCAGGCTGATTGGTGTAGGTCGCCACCCGGCCCAGCATTTCCATAATTTTTCGCAGGTTTGGATGCGTGATTTGCGCATCAAGCCAAGTCTGGGCCGTTTGATCAGTTAACAGTTCTGGCTTGGCCTGCATGAGCGCCAAGAAAAACTTCATTATTGCAAAACGCCCCCCTTTGTTTAGCAATTCCGTTTGAAAAAAAGAAAGGGCATCACCGGGCAGAAGATGCAAACGGCCGTTTAACGCCCCCCAGCTTTTCTTAACCGTCATCGGTTTTTTGCCGTTGAACGGCACACCCAGCTCTTTTAAAATGGCGTGGCCCGCCCCCTGAACATAAATGGCGTGAGGGCCTTGGTTAAATACGAAGCCTTCTTTTTCCGTTGAACTGGCCCGCCCCCCTAGCCGCCGCGCTTTTTCAACGAGCGTCACTTTTTTACCGGCCTGAGCCAGATAAACGGCCGTTGTTAACCCAGCCAAACCACCCCCGATCACAATGACATCACTTTTTATATCGCTCATCACAAATTTCCTTAGTAGCTAAAAGCTCAACATTTCATATCAAAGTCCGTTCTATAGCAGTAGACGAATAACTGTTTGGATTTGTGACAAAGTTTGATTAAAGTTTTCAAGTTGATGGCTTGGATGTCTCATTGACCGCTTCGAGGACAGATTCTCCCTCAGACATGAGATGGGTGCTGTTTAACGTTTGTGCCAACTGGATTCCCTCTTCGGCAAGCGGTCGGGCTGTGGCTGGTTGTTGTAATGTGAGCATAAGCCTCGCTTTATAAATGAGTAAAAAGGCAAGGATAAATTTTTCGTTCATCTGTCGGGCAAGCTCAATTGCTCGAGTATAGGTAGCCTCAGCTTTTTCCCATGACTCACCTTCCGTATAAAGAAGCGCCAAATTCCCTAAATGGCTGGCGACCCCTTCTGGGTGATTGGCTTCCTCCGCTAACTGCAACCCTTCTTTTAAGTTGGCTTCGGCTAGCTCCATATTGCCTAAACGCTTGTACGTATTGCCAATATTTCCAAGGTTGTTACCAGCCTCAACAATGATGCCTAGCTCACGATTAATGGCTAACGCCTTCTTGAAATAATCCAATGCCTCTTCAAGCTTTTGCTGACGTTTATAAACAATACCGATGGAATTAAAACAGAAGGCAATACCACGCCGAATGCCTAATTTTTGGTTAAGGGCAAGGGCTTCCTGTGAACATCGCAAGGCGTTTTCTTCTTGATCTTGCCGCATGTAGGCCCGCCCCATGTTGTGTAATATGCTGGCAATTCCCTCTGTTTGGTTGAGCCGCCTACTGATATCTAGCGCATTTTGATAGTAGGATATGGCTAAGTTAGCCTCCCCTTTAGCCGTATACGCGTTGCCTATCCCGCTCAATAGTTCAGCTTCTAAAATTTTATTTCCCAACGTCTGGCTCAGACGCAACCCGTTAAGCTGATGGGTTAAGGCTTCATCAAATTTCCCCTGCAAATGATTAACATATCCAATATGCTTGCTTAACTCAGCAAGTTTTGTTTGATCTGCATCTTCTTTGTAGAAGGTAACGGCCGTTTCAAAGGCAACCAATGCTACATCGTACGTCCCTCGAAGCTGTTGAATCCGACCAAGGCATATGCCAGCCCGCATTTCAAGATCAGGGTCATGATTATCTTGAGCTATCTTTTCAAGCCATTGAGCTTGCTTTTTGGCTTCAACAAAATCACCTTGGCGAATACGCAAGAGAGCTAAATTTTCAAGCAGAATGCCACGCAGGCGGAAGGGAACAGCCGTGTTTTTTTCCAAAGCGTGCAGCAACAAAGTCGAAAACTCAGGCAAATAACCCGTAAGAAAGTAATAGTTTGCCATTCCATCAACGCTTTGATGCACTGTTTCCCACCATTCATGAGTCACGGCCGTTTGCCAAGCCAGCCGAATATTATCTAGCTCCTGCTTAATCTCTATTGCAATAGCAGAAGCATCAGTTCCCAATAGTTGCTGAGCAACTTTGCCCAGCCCTGCCAGGTAATGCTGACTGTGCCGCTCAACAAGCTGTATCCTTGCGGATGAATCACCTGATATCTGTTGCACCACAAACTGACGGAGCAATTCATGCAGGGCATAACGGCCGTTTTCATTGCGCTGCACCATTGATTTATCAAGCAGGCTGGCCAAATCAATCATCGAAATTTGGGTGACGGTTAAGACCGCTTCAAGCGCAAAGGTGCCGCGAAAGTGAGACAGCTGCATCAGCGCATTTTGCTCTTGGTCGTTTAGCAGCTGCCAAGATTGCTCAAAAACGGCCAGCATGCTTTGGTGCCGTTCAGGCACATCTCGATGGGATGAGGCCAAAAACGCTAGGTTTTGCTTAATTTGAGCCACAATTTGATCACAGCTCATCAGCCGCACCCACGCCGCGGCAAATTCAATAGCCAGCGGACTTCCCTGAACAAGCTGGCAAATTTCATAAACGGCCGTTTGGTTCTCTGGGGTGAGTTCAAATGTGGGCAGCACCCGCTGAGCGGCCTCAACAAACAGCGCCACGGCACTAAACGCCCCCTCACCTTCAGCTGCAATATCGTCAGGGTATTGCAAGCCAGAAACCACGTGTCGCCGTTCCGCTTTAATATTCAACGATTCGCGTGAGGTCACTAAAAGCGTCATTGTAGGCGCTTCGGCAATCAGTTCTGACAGCAGCGAAACGGCATCTATCAAATGCTCAAAATTATCGAGCACTAGTAGGGCTGTTTTAGTTCGGCAATAATCCCACAGCTGCTCTTTATCTAGCTTTTTACCGGTAAACGATAATCCCATCCCGCGGCCAATGGCGGCAATCAAATAGTCAGAACTGGTTAACCCCGTCAGTTGGATCATAAAACGGCCGTTTGGAAACCGCACCTCGAGCTGTGGCTGTTGGGCAACGGCCGTGGCCAAGCTCGTTTTCCCAATGCCGCCCTCACCTAAAAGCGAAACCAATTGGCAAGTAGGCTGCAAGAGATGTTCAGTTACGGCCAAAATGTCTGATTCTCGCCCGACGAGTGGGGTAGCCAAACGGGGGATTTGTACATCGGCTGAAGCCGGTGCCTGCGAGGGAAACGCCTCAGCTTTTATCTTTTCATACAGTTCTGTTGTTTCTACGGTCGGCTCAACCGCTAGCTCTTGATCTAACAAGCGGCGGCACGCTTCATAGTAGGCCAGCGCTTTGTTGCGCTGCCCCTGACGCACCGAAGCCAGCATTAATGAACGATAGGCTGACTCTCGCAGTGGCTCTAGCTCGATTTGACGAGCCGCATAATTGGCCACCTGCGCCGACTCTCCTTGCACCCGATGATGCTCGATAAGGGTTTGCAAGATTTGCATGATTTGCTGGAGCCATCCCTCGCGCTGAAGCAGCAGCCATTCATCAAAAGCAACCGTGTCGGCTAAGGAAAACCCAGCCATAAACTCACCGCTGTACAGCTCAGCCGCTTCCGTTAAAAGGGCTGGGTCACCGTTGCGGCTCTGTTTGAGCAGCGCCTCAACCTGCCTCACGTCGCTTTCAAACGCCTCACTGTGCAGCGTAATGTCTTGGCGGGTCATGGTCAGTAAAGGATCGCTGACGTCTGGCACCACTTTATCAAACGTCTGGCGCAGTCGATAGAGGGACTGGCGCAGATTGTGGCGCGCCGATTTTTCCGTCTGTTCTGGCCAAAACAAACCCATCAGCACATCACGCCGCAAAGGCTGATCCGCATGGATCAGGAGATAAACCAATAATCCCCGAATTTTGTCTGTCGGGAATTTGGCGACAGGCTGATCGTTGACAAATGCCTGAAAAGGACCAAGTAGCTTAAAAGAGAAGGAAGCCATGCGCTCATTATAGAGAATGTGGCAGGGTTGCAAAGTGGCAAAATGGGAAAGTCAACTGGCGCCGTCACATTGCCACCCTATCGCTCTGTTTTTTCTTGTGACGTTTTTGAGACGGAAGCTGATTATGGTTACCACATCTTATTTATTTCATTCAGTGAAAGGCAGGCTATGTCAACAAAGTCATCGAAAAAATCACCATTGTATTACGATGCTTTTCTTGTGCGAATTTGGGTTGATAACGGCGCCACCGACTGGCGCGCCACGGTGGAACATGTCCACAAAAATGAGCGCCAAACATTTACGGCCGTTGAGCAACTCCTCGCCTTTGTACAAGAGCAGGCTGACCTTTCCAGCATGGGGCTTGATAACGAATAAAAACCTGTTGTTACACCTCAACGCACCACAATTTATCAATTTTCAGGAGAAATGATGACAATTTCCACTCTATTCAAACGATTTGGGGCAATCGCCTTATTGTTCTCGCTTGTGCTATTTTCACAAACGGTACAGGCTGAGGAACCCTACCAGAATTTCAACTTTCGCGTTGTATCTAGCAGTCATGATTGTGTCGATGAAACGGCCGTTGTTTACCTCAGCGGCACCCTCTTTCACGATGTGGCCGGTACCTTCACCGAATTTGGCGAAATGACCATCACCATCCAAAGCCAGCCGCAAAACGCTGATGGTGATGGTAACAACGGTGGCGATGATCTGGGTGACATTTTATACGACATTGTAGATTCTGTTGTTGTCGTACAGGCCAGCAGCCAAAGCAATGGTGATGTTACCCACCTTTTATTCGACATTGCTAACAGCGTCATCAGACTGGAGACCCATGAGAACAACGAGAACATCATCTTGATTGAACTGTCAGGAACGGCCGTTGAGCAGCAAGGTGGTGATGGTGATGATAGCAGCGGTAACGATGGTATCGACATTATTCTGTGGGATGTCGTTGGTGTTGTTGATTTTGATGTTTTGAATTCAGCAGGCGATCCGTGCCAAGCAGAACCAACCTTTTCTCAATAATCTATTGTGCTTGTTTTCATAACAGCACCTTATGTAGGGACCTAGCAGGCTATGTCCCTACCGCCCCAAATTTTGGAACAGTGGACCGAAATTTACCTACTGATTTATTTTTCCTTCTTGGTATTCAACAAGATTTACAGGAGCACATAATAATGACTCATTTTCAATTTAAAGATCATTTTTTCAAACTAATTATTCTGGGGTTGATGCTACTCAGCATCACGACCCTGTCACTGCAAGCACAGCCAGCCGAAACGCCTAAAACAGCGGCGGCCAGCGAAACCGCTTGTTACACAATCTATCTCCCCATCGTGCTGAATGATAGCGCGGCCAAACCAGCACCTTCAGCGAGTGCGCCGCAAACTGCCAACAATGAGGCGTGTGAAGATGCTGGGGAAGAGGTCGTTGAGGCTTTCCCTGACTTTAACGGCGATGGTTTTGGCGACTTAGCCATTGGCATTCCGCGTGAAGATGTCACTCAAGGGGAAACCTACATTCAAGCGGGTGCCGTTCACGTCATTTACGGCACCGAAAATGGTCTAGTCGCCTTAGCCGCCAATGCGCCCGTGGACGATCAGCTTTGGTCACGTCAGCACGAAGATTTAGACGATACGGCCGTTGATGGCTGGGATCTCTTCGGTAAGGCACTGGGACTTGGCGACTTCAACAGCGATGGCTTTGACGATTTAGCAATCGGCGTACCCGGTTCTTACGTTAACGGATTGGATGACGCGGGTGTTGTCCAAGTGCTTTATGGATCGGCCAATGGCCTCACAACAGTAGGCACCCAAACCTGGTCGCAAGGACATATCAGCATCGCCGGTACGCCCGAAGAAGGTGATAACTTTGGGGCCACCTTAGCCTCTGGGGATTTTAATAATGACGGACATGCAGACCTCGCCATTGGGGTACCAAGAGAAAGCGTTGATGGTGCAGATGCTGCTGGTGCAGTCAATATTTTGTATGGATCGGCCAATGGTTTAACCGGCGCTGGTGATGAAATATTAACCCAAAACGTGGAAGGACTTGATGCCTCAACTGCTGAGGAAGGCGATCTGTTCGGGCATGCGCTCGAGGCTGGTGATTTTAACGGTGACGGCGTAGATGACCTGGCGGTTGGCTCACCCTATGAAGATACCATCGAGGCAACCAATGGACTTGGTGCGGAAATCGGTGGCGCTGGTAGCGTGCAGATTTTTTACGGCACAACTGGTACTGGACTGCACTACTCATTGACGGGTGTAAATGCTCAAAACATTCAAGCTGATTCCCCTGGCATCGACAATGCAATGGAGCTAGGTGATAACTTTGGGTATTCGCTCGCCGTTGGTGACCTAAACGGCGACGGTAAAGACGACCTTGCCATTGGCTCCCCATACGAGACACACGGCGCAAACGGCAGCGCCATTCAAGATGCTGGCGTCGTTAACATTGTCTTTGGCTCAGACAGTGGCTTAGACACCACAACCAGCCCACCCAATTTGTCCCAAGCAGCGGATGGGGCAGCAGGCATCCCTGTTGACTATGAACTGTTTGGCTACAGCTTAACGATCGCTGATTTCAATAACGATGGCTTCGATGATTTGGCAGCAAGCATTCCTTTCGAAGATGTGGGGGGCGTCGTGCAAATCGGGGCGGTGCAAGTCTTCTACAGTGATGAAAATGGTCCCACAACAATAGGTGATGATCTCATTTACGACGCCATTTGGCCTGACGATTTGGATCGGTTTGGACAAGCGGTAACGGCCGTTGATACCAACGGTGATGGCTTTGCGGAGCTAGTTGCCCTTGTCGGCAGCGACACACCTCTAGAAAGCGAGATAGAAGAAATCGGCTCGGTCTTTGTCTTCTTCAGCGACAGTGACGGCGTCTCGCAAACAAACTATCAAATTTGGTACCAGGGTTATAACGGCTTAGCCGGAAACCCTGAAGAGGGTGATTTCTATAGCGGCACCCTGCCCTAAGTGAAACAAAGCGCCTGCTTTGAATAAAACGAAGGCAACACCCTTCGTTTCACTAAAGCATCTATCTCTCCGGAAGGTTTTCTAAAACGTCTGTTTTGAATCAATCTTCCGGAGACGTTTCCCTTGAATAAGTGACCTGCAGTTGGTCAGGTTTCTCACCTGACCAACATCTCCAAAGGAACATACCATGCTTCAAACAACAATTTCACAAGCGACCCCAGCTCAACAAATGCCAACCGCAAAACGATTACCACTCGTTGGTGCACTTCCTTATATTGCCAAACAGCAGTTTGACTATTTAAAAACGGCCCATCAGGAACACGGTGACATCTTCCGCATCGATTTAGGCATTACTGATGCCGTTGCGCTTAATCACCCGCGCCACGTACAGTACGTTCTGCG
>JBCCFD010000242.1:0-11500 GCA_039029915.1 Chloroflexota bacterium | reverse complement strand
TCTTTCTTTCAGACCCTAGAGGATTATTTCTCTAGGGTCTTTTTTATACCATTACTGAACGGTGCCCAAACTTTGCGGCTGATTTTTCCCAAATGAGCGTATCAGGGCGAAGCACAATTTCCCATACTTCCTCTGTAGGAAGCATAATAAGAACGTGACGGCCGTTTCCATCTTGCCACTGCCTACCTTGCCCCACTGCAACCCAGCGATTCCCCTGCTTAATTTTTTTAACTTTAACAGCGCCCGTTTCACTGATCTGACAATCAATTGCTACTTTCATTTTTCACCTATCGCTTTCGCCAAAACCAAGCCAGTTTACGATATTTAACCCATTCGTAATATGTCATATACAAACTGAGTCGTAAACCATGCCAGCCATCTTTATAACCATCTAGCGTTACGTAACGCCAATAAAATTGTCGCAAGGGCTGCAAAATAAAATTCTGAGGTTTCGGGCGAATCCCGTTTTCCATTAAAATTTTGGCGTCGTAGGTGGAATAAGCACGCTGCTTTTGGTGAAAGTGTGGCGGATCAACGTAATTGTAGTGCACAATTGGATTGTCTAAATAACCGATTTCCCCATCCACTTCTGCAATTTCATGGACGGGTCGATAGTAACGAACTTTTGTGTGTTTAAGTACTCGCAGTTGATAATCAGGAAACCAGCCTGCACCGAGCGTTAATTGGCCAAAAATGTAGTTGTGTCGGGGGATGTGCCAAGCGGATTCAGGAAAGTTTGTTATTTTGTCACGAATTTCTTGAGCAACAGCCTCATTTCCGCGCTCATCCGCATCTACAAAAAAGACCCAATCTGTTGTGATTGCGTCTAGGGCAGCATTGCGCTGCTGGGCATAATTTTCAAATTTTGATTGGAAGACTGTTGCGCCCGCTTGTTGCGCAATTTTCACCGTATCATCTTCGCTATACGAATCAAACACAACAACCTCATCTGCCCAACTCAAGCTCTCAACGCATGTTTTGATGTGGCTGGCTTCGTTTAGAGTGAGGATAACGGCCGTTAATTTTGGCATACCCACAACTACCTACCCAATTCGAATTTGGCTTTCATCCCAAAGACGAATCGCTTCATGGTACGCTTCTTGAATCTTAGGGCTATTTTCTTGTTCAGCTTTGCGGCTTAAGCCAAATTTGACCAATTTTTTGGCAATTCGAAAACGAAGCGGCGTATGATGACGCTGATACAACTTGATCCGACTACGCCAAAGATTAATGATTGACTGCGCTGGAATTTGCTTACTGCTTTCCCCACCGTAATGTACAATTTCTGCTGCAGGAACCGTATAAATTTTCCACCCTGCCTGATGAATCCGCCAACACCAATCAATTTCTTCACAGTACATGTAAAATGATTCATCCATACCGTGAGTGCTCTCGGTGACGTCTGCCCGAACGAGCATCGTGGCCCCAAGCGGAAAATCAACGGGAAATGGAGGCTGATCAGGCCCATAAAATGTGCGAGGATAACGGCCGTTCCATCGCGATTCATAGAGTCTGGCAGGCATTGGGAACAGGTCAAAGGTCAGCTGGACAATGCCCGGAAAGCAAAAGGCGCTGTGCTGAAAACGGCCGTTTCCATACACCAACCTTGCCCCCACCATACCGGCATTAGGCAACGTTTCAATACTATCAACCAGCTTTTGTAGCGAGCTCGTTTGTAATTTTGTGTCAGGATTTAATAAAAAATAATATTTCGGGTCAAATGGCTTCGCAGCAGCAATGCCTTGATTATTTGCTCGCGCAAACCCAACATTCCCTTCATTTTCAATGATATGAGTTTGGGGAAACAGATCTTTAACCAAAGGTATCGTGCCATCCGTGGACGCATTGTCAACAAGCCAAACACGCCCCTCAAGACCCGACTTCCGAAATTCAGCAAAAACAGATTGCAAGCACTCCACTACATAATCACGGACATTCCAACTCACAATAACGACAGCAATGTCCATAATTATTCCTCAGCCCGTGAAGGGATGTTTCGTGCTTCACACGTTTCAATATTTGATTCATCGGGGATGTCAATCAGAATCGCATGTGGATCAACATTGCGATTAAATTGCGAGATTTCCACATCTTCATGAATCAAGCCCGCCCACATTGGTTGTGGGTTGCGCACGCCAAATTCATCAATGACACGAATACCGCCTGTTACAACAGCTCTTTCACCAGGCATTAAATAATAGCTGTCTCCAATTTTTTGAAGATCGCTTTCAGCACCAACCGCCCAGCGGTAAGGATAAGGGGACAGTTCATTTTCAAACCCAATGCCCACTCGAAATACACCAGATTCTGTAGGCCAACCCACGGTATTGTAATTCCATGTTGAATCATAAATTGTACCGGGAGCGGGGCCGCTCGTTCGAACGGGTGTGGTGCCATAATTGCGAACGGTAAGCGTGAATTCTAAGGTATCGCAAAGAAGTACGGCCGTTGCATCAAATGATAATGTTTCGCCAGTTGGTGGTGAAAAAATGTCAGCTCTCGGCACGCCACCAAACTGAATCGTTAATTCATCTTCTAGTCGAATACGCTGCCCCTCTGCATCTCGCGACATTACCACAAGTGGATAGGTGCCGTCAGGCGGTGGCGTCGCTCCATCATCAACCCCGCCGTCCCAGTCAAAAATGTGCATCCCTTCTTCAGTAGCTGGCACATCTCGCTCTAATTCAGTGATAGGAAATTCAGTGCCGTCTGGCATTTCTAAAAAGACCCGCAGCTCTTCAACATCTTTTGGCAAGAAAAATTGAGGTTTAACCCGATCATCAATCCCGTCTCGATTTGGGGTGAAAAGCTTTGAAATGGGATGAATCGTAAAGTTTCTAACCTCTGGCAAAATCGGATCAGCATCGACTATTTGCAGCGAGCCATTAGACTGTTCAATCACACCTTGCTCATCCTCAGCTTCAATAACCCAGCGGTAATCACCATCTTTGAGTAGACGGTTTAAAATATCGCCATCAATTTCTTCATCCTCAAGTAGAAAGCCCTGCACGACCCCACTAAATAGAACCTCGTACTCTCCGCTACCGCGCCGCTTGTTTTCTCGAAAATAAAACCGTTCACCCTCTTCATTTTCGAAGTAAATTGAGACCGTTGCATTTCTCGAAATTTCATAGCTTATTCGAGTAACGTCATTGTCTCCATCCGCATTCGGGGTCAAGACAGTATGCTGTACTTCAACATCGCGCAATAATCGAGCGTCTCCATTTAATATTCGCCAGCCAATAATGACGGCGATGGCAATAATGAATATGCTGATCAAGCCAGCAATAAAAGGCATACGAAGGTTTCTAATCATGGCCGCAAGTTTACCAAAGCCAATCGCTGACGACGAGAGTCGTTTAGCAGTCGTTTATGCGCCGTTTTCACAACGAAGTAGGAAGTATAGCCACAATGGTTGTTTGCTCCCCCAAAAGCAGAATGCTAAAATTTGGGACTGATTGGAGAACAAAAATCTCTTTGAAACAAAACAGTTTCGCTAAAGGTTTTGTTCTCCTGTAAGTAACTCACATTCAGCACTTTGGCATTTAAAAAAAAATGTGATTTAAAATGTGATTTACTGAAGTGAAACGAAGTTCATGCAAGTTTCAAAAGCTTTTATCTAACAAGATTATTAATTTAGGAACTTCGGAACGCTTAAACGCATATCAATTTTGCATGGAGAAGGATCAATTACAAACCAGCCTATTACCCAGTTCATGCCGGATAGAATCTGGCCGTTTGCCCGAGGCAGTGCCGTAACGTTGCTTGTTGTGACTGGGGTATGGTTAACGGCCGTACTTCTTTGGTATCAATGGACAAATTTTGGCACTGGCTTTCTACTCTTCCTCATTTCCTTCATTTGGCTCCTCACACTTTATTTTTTCAGAGACCCAAATCGCGATGTCATCCAAAAACCAGGGCTTGTTATCTCGCCGGGCGATGGTGAGATTGTTGAAATTAAAACCGAGATTGAAAATAAATTTCTCAAAAAAGAGGTCATTCGAATTAGCTTCTTTCTTGGCTTGACAGATGTTCATGTTCAGAGAGTTCCCTTAGGGGGCGTCACCAAGCTAGTCCAACACCAGCCAGGAAAGTTTATACAAGCGTTTCGACCAGAAGCTTCTGAAGTCAATGAATATATTGCGATGATGACCGAAACCGCCTATGGCACAATTTTACTAAAGCAAATCGCCGGCATATTAGCCCGAAGATGTGTCAACTATGCACCGCTTGAACAGCCTGTGGCAACTGGACAGCGTTTTGGACTAATCCGGTTTGGCTCAAGATTAGACCTATATCTTCCACCAACAGCAAAAATATTAGTTCAGATTGGAGACAAAGTAAAAGGGGGACTCCACCCCATCGCCCAGCTTTCTCCAGCTGAAGAGCATTAAATTCATCATGAAGAGTAAATATCGTTATCTTGTCCCCAATGGCATCACTTTTGCATCGCTTGCCTGCGGCATTATCTCCATTCTGCTCGCGGCATCAGGCCAGCTCAAGGCAGCAAGTTACCTCATTTTAGCAAGCTATGTTCTCGACCTATTCGATGGCGCTTCGGCCCGTTATTTAGAAGCCGGATCAGAGTTTGGGCTTCAGCTTGACTCACTAGTCGATATGGTTAGTTTAGGCACGGCTCCTGCCGTCCTTGCATTCATGCACATGACAAGTGTAGACATTGCGGCACCATGGATTTGGTCTACAACAGTCCTCTTTCCACTGGCAGGGGCTTATCGTTTAGCCCGTTTTAACTTACTGCCCCCAAAAAAGAGCGGTTCAGGCGATTCGGTGGGTTTAACGATTACATCTGCCGGTGCGACAATAGCCCTATCCGTTCTAGCTGCTACAGCTCCTCCTCTAAAAATGATGCCAAACATTCCGTCATTTTGGTTTGTTGTTATGATTCTTGCCACTTGCATTTTGATGGTCAGCCGCATCCCCTTTCCTTCGTTTTTGGGAGTGTTTTCAAGCAAGCAAAAGAATGCAGTTCTTCTTGTCCTGTTTGGCATATCGATTTTATTAACACCAACCTTTTTCAATGCTTGGTTCTTTTGGAACAGCACTTATCTTGGCGTATCCATAGCCCAGGCGAGCTATAAGAGTTTGCAATGAGCCAATTACTCGACAAATGGCACCATTTTGAAGGGGAAGCTCTTTTCTATTACCATCGAATTGTTGGTCGGTTTATTCGATGGCAAATTTTTAATAAGGAAAATCTAATCCTTGCTCAGTCATACAATAAGCCTATTCTCTGGGCCTTTTGGCATGAACAGCTTTCCCCTTTCATCATGTATGGTGACCGATTCATTGGCGGAGAGAATTTCTGCCTGGTTCGGTTAGGAGGAGACCCACGCGGCGATATCATCTTAAAGAAGCTTGCCTCTAAAATGGGTGGCGAATCGTATGGCGTGGACATGCAGGGAAACCCTGTGGCCTCAGGACGAGCCGTCTTACGCGTCATTCAAGCCTTAAAAGCGGGCAAGCAATCATTTCTAGCCCCCGATGGACCAGATGGACCCGCCTTTGTGCCGAAAAAAGGGGTCGCTTTCCTCGCTAAAAAAGCAGGGGCCGTGGTTATACCAGTTGGCGCCATTGCCTCACCCATGCTTCATCTTAACCGGTGGGATAAATATCAGCTCCCCCTCCCCTTTTCAAAAATTCACTTCCATTTAGGCAAGCCGCTCGTTGCCAATCGAAAGGATGATGAGGCAGACTTACTGAAAAAAATAACGAATGCCCTGTCAGACATTCGTTATCAAGCCCAAGACGGATTAAATGTAGCTCGCTGGCCCTAATTAAACCCAGCCAAGCTCAGCCTTTTTGCCAGTCAAATATTTTTTAAAATTAACCCCCATAAACGCGCATGACGATTGCTGGCGTAATGGTTGATTCAATGATGGCGGCAATGATTAGAAGCGGAACGACAACACCGACAAATATGCGCCAAAACTCTCCGGCTCGAATCACAAAAGTTTCACTGATTGTTTTGCCGCTTATGGGTGCCATAACGGCCGTTTGCCACCGCAAACCTGCCGCCGATGCAATAAGAAGGGCGGGTAGCTCAACCGTCGCATGGGGCACAATCGTCGCCAAAATAAACGTGGTGGGGTCCTGACCGGCAATCACAAATTGTGTCGCCAAAACAGCAATAAATATCCAGGGGAACATAAAAACCAACGTACCCAACACACCAAGCGTAAAAATCCCAAAGATCGTCTGTACAATGACAACCCGAATATTTTGCCAGAAAATTAAGGATGGTAACGCTTCAATTAACGTGCTTAAATAAGAGGCATTTTCTTCAATATTCTCAAGGCTTAAATATTCTTGAAACTCGTCAGGAAAAGGATACTGGCTGGAAAGCTGCACACCGATAAATACGGCTAAAATCATCGCCAAAATTTGAATGAAAATACCCGCTTTGAGATCGATTACCAGCTGAAAATTTTGTTTGACCCATTGGAGTGGATTAGGATACCGTCCATCTTCTGTTCGGCCGAAGAAATTAGCCCAGAATTGGCTCCAAATAAAACCGAATTTAAGGTGATCAATCTCACGACCCATTAGCTCTTCACGGTTGAAAATTTTAACTCCCATCCGAACGAGGATAACGGCCGTTATAAACAGTGCCAAAGCCAACCACCATAAGCCTGACCGATTTCCCCAAAATAGCGCAGCCGCTTCAGCCTGTATCAGCATCGCCATCGGCACAATAATAAAGCTGGCCAGCAAGTTAGAGGCCCGCACGCTAGTCACCTGGCTCGAAATAACGACCGCTCCAGCCACCATAATGACCCCTTGAATCGTAGTGAGTAAGAAAATTTGCGTAAAAAGCTGCCAATCAGCCGTCCAGCCAACACTGACCCATAGACCTATCAAATAGACACCCATCCCCAAATACGAGGCGAGCAGGGGGGGAATTAAAGCGGCCAGCATTTTGCCAATATAAAGTTGCGTATTTGAAAGCGGCGTGGCTAAGAGTGGCTCTAAACTGCGCCGCTCTTTTTCACCGACAAACGTTTCTAAGGCAATGATCAGCGAAAACGACATTGGGAAAAAACCAACGACGAGCAACAGAAATGGAATGAGCTGAGTGCCAATAATTTCAGCACCATAATCTTGCACAAAGCCTAGTAGGCGACCAGCGGTAAAATTCATCAAACCGGGAAATGCGATCGTTAAAATAATAATTGGAACGACGATACGCCAGTCTCGGAATGAGTCTCGCACTTCTCGCCGCATGATGACAAAGGCCATGTTCCAATCGTTTCGTTTAATAGGGTTTATTGTTGATATCATTTGGGTTCCAGCTTTTAGTGTTTAGTGTTTGATACTTTGTCGTAAGTAAATCGTAAACGGTAAAACGGGTTTAGTCGTTTGAAATCAGAAAATAAGATTCAATTGCAAACTACGACTCGCCGTTCTCTTCTCCTACAACGCTTAGATAGACATCTTCTAAACTTTGAGAAATTTCTTGAAGAGTAATAGTGCCCAGTCCCAGCTCATCAAGACAGCGAATGAGGATAGGGTTTATTTGCGAGGGGTTTTCAGTACGGTAACGAATCGTGCCTTCTTTAACTGATTCCACCTTTACTAATTTTTCTATTTCTTTAACTTCACCGTTGACTGACCGATTAACGGTAATTTCCATGCGCGGCTGACCAAGAAGCTTTTGTTTTAATTGGGATGACGTGCCATCTGCCACAATGGTACCTTTTTTAATAATCGCAATCTTGTCAGACAGCATTTCCGCCTCTGCTAAATTATGCGTACACAGAATGACCGTCCGTTTATCGTCGCGGAGTTCTAAAATTGAGTCGCGCACGAGCTTTGCACTGTGTGGATCCATAGCTGAGGTAGGTTCATCTAAGAGGAGGACAGCTGGATTGTGGAGCATGGCTCTTATCAAACCTACTTTTTGTTTCATCCCTTTTGAATATTCCCCCAAACGACGCTCTTCGTCCCCTTTCATCGCAAATCTGTCAAACAGATTACGTCCTTTGGCAATAGTGTCACTATCATTCATGCCATACAAACGGCCGTAAAAAACCAAATACTCTAAGCCAGTCATCCTTAGATAAAGGCCCGGCTGTTCAGTGAGCATGCCTATGGAATGACGAACCTGATCAGCTTCTGTTATTACGTCAAAATTGTTAACCTGTGCCGTGCCCGAGGTTGGTCGAAGAATTGAGCTCAACATGCGTACAGTGGTTGTTTTACCGGCCCCATTTGGTCCTAATAAGGCTAGCAGCTCACCTGCTGGTACAGATAAATTTAGATCATAAACTGCCGTAAAATCTTCAAAAACTTTTCCTAAATTGTTAGTTTCTATCATGAAATACTCCAACGGAACGAATTGCGAAAAAACATGAATGCCATCATAACACAATGGATCATTGATTATTGTTACACTCCCATCTTATATAACAACAACGGACAAATAATTGTGACAACCTAATTATTTTTGCACACATGACTTTAGTCCTTTGTTGCCAAAGGTTCTCAATAGTTCATATCGGGAACTTTGTTTCACTTAGGTATTTTCGGAAAAATAAATGAGCATTCAAACCGAAAATACTTCAAGCCAATTCAAACAATCATATAATTTCACCTTGATTATTTTTCGGAATTAGCCTTTGTCTGAGAAACGCCATATAAAAATTGATAATACGAGCATCAATGCTGAAAAAATGATAATCACGGGTACTTGAATTGAGAAAATCGAGAAGGAAGGTAGATTGAGCCGAATTGGTGCAATCCAAAGTCGACCAATCCCATAAACGAAGAGGTAAATCGCTGAAAGTTGTCCTTGTTTAAATTGAGACGGCCGTTTCTTCATCAGATACAATAAACCTAGAAATAGAAGCAACAACCAAATTGATTCATACAAAAATGCAGGATGAAACATGCCAAAATCAGCCACCTCAGGCAGGCGAGCAATTGGATCAATCGTGATGGCCCAAGGCAAACCTGTTTGTTTACCGTAAAAGTCTTGATTCAGAAAATCTGCCCAGCGACCGATTGATTGACCAAGTGCCATCCCAAATACGGCCGTGTCTAACCAGAACAAAAATGGCAATTTTTTTCTAAGGCAAAATAGAAACAGTCCAATTAATCCGAAAACGAGGCCACCAGAGATACCTAAGCCGCCTGCCGAAAGGTTGATAAGCAGGTAAGGATTTTGGAAAAAGTCTCTAGCTGAGAATATACCGATTTGAGTTAATGAAGGGGGTGGAAATAAAACAACTTCAGCTCTTGCCCCCACAACTCCCCAGCTCAAGCCCCAAAATAATGCGGACCAAACATCATCTCCCTGCCACTCAAAAGGTAAAGAGAACCCACTCTTTTGATAGAGCAATACGCCATAACGCTCTGCTGCAACAGCTCCCATAATGATGCCAAAAACAATAAGAACGGTTGACCAGTAAACCGTGAGATTAAGCGGTTGAAAAAAGTAAGCAACCGGATCTATTATGCGACGGGTAATCAAATGTTGAACAAAGAGAACCGTCATCCACAAATAGAATATTATCGTTACAAATGAAAACAAATGCTTTTGGATGTGTCTACGCACTTTGTTCTTTAGCTTGCTTCCACACGTGATACATGCGTTGACCGACAGTTATATAAGTAAATATGGCTAGGATTATGACAACCCATTCGGGTTGGTTGAACACCAAAAATATTGTAATGATGCCATATCGCTCCACCCGACTCATTAAGCCAATCTTTGAGGAATAGCCAAGCGCTTCAGCCCGTGCTCTTGCGTAGCTAACCATTAGTGAACCGCTAATCGCAATATACGATAAAGCCAGCATTAATAAATTATCTTGATTGACAAAAAATAGAATAAAGCCGCCAAACAAAACTATCTCGGCTAAACGATCGAGTGTTGAATCAAGAAACGCACCAAATCCACCCTTTTTCCGCCCTAGCTTTCGAGCGAGGGCACCATCTAAGGCGTCAAGAGGGCCTAAAATGAAGATAGCAACCGCCGCGATCCGCATTTCGCCATTTGCCACCAGCCAAGCAAACAAGAAATGAACCAATAGGCCTGCTATTGTTATCGCATCTGGCGAAAGACGATAACGCGCAAAAAAAGTGACAATCGGATCAATAATAAATTTTGTTCTGGCTCTTAAAAAATCGGTTAGAGTTGGTTTTTCGTTTGAGTTTCTTTCATGCATTTCTGTAGGAATCATCTTCTCACCCGTTCTTTTCCACCTTGCGTTCCGACAAACAGATATCGCTACACTGTGCCTTTGAAACGGAACCTAAGATTTTGGCAAAAATTTCGCTTTAAACGTATTTGCCAAAACACTACCCTAAACGGTAGCCTAGCCAAGGAACCAGCATTTCATCTTGAGTTAAACTGCCGTGCCTACCAATCATTCTTGCGGCTTTTGCACGCTCCTCCTCGATAAGTAATGTATAACCATCTTTTGCAATTATGACAACATCTCCAATACGTTGCATCGCTTGTTCAGTTTCAACCCCTAAGCCAAATAGTTGATTAGCGAATGCTTCTTCGCTGGAGAGTGCAACAAAAGCATACCCTAGGTTTTGATTAATATAGTCAATAACGGCCGTTTTCATACCTTGTTTAGCAAACAAGTAACCAACTCTTGGCTCACCAATTGGTCTCATTAAAAGCATATTTGCCAATTCAGGATAATCTTCAAGATAAATTTGCAGGTTAATCGGTGTACAGGTTTGCCCATGATCTGCCACTAAAAATAACGCCGTATCTTTTCTTGCGGAGTGACTCAATTTATTAACGAGTTCTTCTCGAATTAAATAAATCAAATTGGACAGCTCAGCCGTAACGACAGGGTGCTCCCAAGTATACCCGTGGCTTAAAGTATCTACTGTGGGCCAATAGCCATTTACAAAAAGCGTTTGGCCATCCTTCTTTTCGAGAAGGTTGCGAATATTAACCAGCATTTCAGAAAATGTATAAACACCGGTTTCCTGCTGCACGCCTCGCCCATGCATCAAGCTTAATGCTGAATGCACAATCTCTCTTCCTTTAAAGCTAAACGTTTTTATATCTTGTCCCTTTAACTGCTGTGCAAATCCAGGATGACTTAAAAAGGTCTGTGGATGGAGTCCCGCTTTGACAAGGGCATCAGGAAAATTTTCAAACACTGGAGAAAATTTCAACATTTGCCCAGCTGAGGCATATTCAGGAAAAAACATCTTTAATCCCAATAGACCGTGCTGGTTTGGCCCTACCCCAGTCCACAAGCTACTCAAAGCAGCCACCGTTGTCGACGGGAAAATCGAGGTGATAAAGTCCGTTACGCGAGCCTCACTGTTAAAATCAAGCTGGCTTTGATCTATTTTATGAAACAAGTTAGCACCAAAGCCATCAATAATCAGAACAACAGCACGCTTTAGACCGCCTCCTAATGGCCGCCACTTCGCATCTGCCAAAGGGTTTAGACCGTCTATCGAGGCGTCTAGCAGTTTAGCAATAGTGTGGGGAACGTTGGCAATG
>JBCCFD010000241.1:0-11539 GCA_039029915.1 Chloroflexota bacterium | reverse complement strand
TGATTAAATCCTTTTCCACCGGGCACAGTTATGAACGAACGACCAAAAAGCGTTTCTCCCGGCGCTGGCAAGCGCGGCACATAGGTCGTTAAATCCATATTGATGCTTCCTAAAACAACGACGCCCATTTTTCTCTCCTTCACTAAAGTCTCCACTAGCTACATATCACTTTGGTTTGCTCCGCCCAGTGATAAATCACTGGGCTACTCTTTGAGCGCCCTTTGGGATTCAAAAAGCCCAGAGGGCGCATTTACCTTTTGCGGGTGATTTATCACCGCGCTATTCAAAAGTGATATGTGGCTAGAAGTCTCCATAAAAATATGGTCACTATAGGGATTGATTCCGTTTTTGACAACTATTTTGCAAAGACATAAATCTCAACAATCACTTTCCCGGTACCTCGTGTAAAATCCAAAGGTATCATTTATGTGAGAACCAAAAAGGATCCTCAAAATGTGATGTCAAAATTTAGTTCTCATATTAACTATTACGTGAAACGAAGTTCCTGTTTTGAATAAAACGATGGCAGCAAACTTCGTTTCCTCGAGGTGCCGAAGCTTTTATCTAACACGGTTTTCAAATTAGAAACTTCGGAACACTTAAATCATCAATTTAGAGCAGGTAGAGAGGAAATTATGGATTTTGGCGAGGCGTACATCGAAAAAGTTTATGCGGGTGTTTTAGGCAAAATCATTGGTGTTTATTTGGGACGGCCGTTTGAAGGCTGGTCCTATGAAGAGATCATGGCCAAGCTTGGTGAAATCAACTACTACGTCCATGAAAAGCTAAACGTCCCTCTCATTGTGACAGACGACGATATCAGCGGCACCTTCGCCTTCTTACGTGCGCTACCTGATTATGGCTATGATAAGGGCATCACAGCCGCCCAAATTGGCCAAACGTGGCTAAATTATCTTATCGAAGAACGGACTGTTCTCTGGTGGGGAGGCCTTGGCAACTCAACCGAACATACGGCTTACCTACGCCTCAAAAAAGGGATTCAGGCCCCACAAAGCGGCTCCATCGCCTTGAATAGCAAAGTCGTGGCAGAACAGATAGGTGCGCAAATATTTATTGATGGCTGGGCAATGGTTTCACCAGGTGAGCCTGCACAGGCAGCCGATTTAGCCCGGCGAGCAGCTTCAGTGAGCCATGATGGAGAGGCGATTTATGGCGCACAGGTATTGGCAGCGATGGAAGCACAAGCGTTTGTAGAAAATGACATCAACAAGCTCATCGATTGCGGACTCTCTTTTATTCCTAAAGATTCGATTATTTATCACATGATCGCTGAAATTCGTGAATGGCACGCCAAAGAACCTGATTGGCGCAAAGCCCGTCGGCTCCTCGCTGGAAGCTATGGCTATGACAAATACGGCGGAAACTGCCACATGGTGCCCAATCACAGGCTCATTATCCATTCGCTACTTTATGGAAACGACGATTTCCAAAAATCCTTAATGATTGTAAACACCTCCGGTTGGGATACCGATTGCAATTCAGGAAACCTAGGCTGCTTGCTGGGCATCAAAAATGGATTGGCGGGTATTGATAACGGACCCGACTGGCGTGGACCGATTGCCGACCGACTTTATATTCCAACCGCTGACGGAGGCAGCGCGATTAATGATGCAGTCACGATTGCCTATGAGATCGTTAATACCGCTCGCCAGATGGTAAACAAAGCACCAATCGCCCCCAAAAATGGGGCTCGTTTCCATTTTGAGCTGGCTGGTGCGGTACAGGGTTTTCAAATAGAAGATAGCGTTGAAAGTCAGGGCACAGCCACACTTGAAAATGTGGCTGGTCAAAGTCGATCGGGAAACCGAAGTTTGGCCATTCACTGTCATCGCCTTGCTCCCGGTCGGGTTGCGCGAGTAGCAACACCCACATTTACACCGTCAAAAGAAGTCGGCACCAATTTTGAAAACCGCGGCTACACGCTCTTTGCATCTCCAACGATTTACAATGGCCAAACCATCAAAGCTGGTTTGATAGCTGATGCCAACAACAACGTGCCGCTTACGGCTCGGCTATACCTTAATTTGTACGGCGAAAATGACGATATCACAATCGTTAGAGGTGACAGTATCGAACTTTCAGCAGGTGAATATCGTGAAATTGAGTGGCCCTTAACACTGTCAGAAGAAGGGCCGATTGCTGGCGTGGGGGTTGAAATCAGAAGCGACAGGGCCACTAACGGCACCGTCTATCTTGATTACGTGACGTGGCGCGGCACTCCGAATATTGTATTAAAACGGCCGTTTTACAAAGGGGAAATGTGGCGCAAAGCGTGGGTCAACGGCATCGATGAATACAATCCGCGCTTCAGCGAAGCATTCCGACTCGTCCAAAATGAAGGAACGGGGCTTTTAATGCAGGGCACCCGACAGTGGACTGATTATACGGTTGAATCAGAAATCACCCCTCACATGGTCAAATCTGCAGGGATTGGCGCGCGCGTTCAAGGCATGCGCCGCTATTACGGGCTACTACTTGGCCCAAATGGCAAAGTTCAACTGGTAAAAGCGCTGGATGGCACGCACATCCTCGCTGAAAAAGAAATCAATTGGCGCTTACGCAGTTCTTACAGCTTGAAGCTAAGGGTGTCAGGCAATCGTATTCAGGGGTGGGTTAACGATGCGCTGATGTTTGATCTAGAAGACAAGCAACGGCCGTTAATCTCTGGCGCAATTGCCCTTATCTGTGAAGAAGGCCGCATGGCTACCGAAGCCGTGACAGTCACGCCAAACAAATAATTATTTTAAATATGCGAACAGGCTTCATCATTTTATCGCTTGGGCTCAGCTTCGTACTGGTTGGCTGTAACGGCCGAGATGTCCCATCCCGCCTAACCGACCGTCTTGCTTATCAAAATCGACTGCAGGGCATGTGGTTAGGGGCTACGATCGCCAACTGGACTGGCTTAATCACCGAACGCGCCCGCCAAGAAGCGCCTTTTTACACTGACGACGATTGGAACACCCTACAAACGGCCGTTACTGAGTGGCAAGAAGACCAAATCATCGATTTTGTCTTTCAAGACCCTTGGCTGGCAGATGACGACACTGATATTGAATATATCTATCTCCATCTCATGACCCAGCACCAAACCCCGTATCTCACGGGCGCTCAAATAGCAGAAGGCTGGCAAACCCACATCAATCGAAATATCTGGGTCTCAAACGCCTCAGCCCGAGACCTAATGCATCACCACGCAAAACCGCCTGTGACTAGCCTTTTAGCCGTGAACCCAAACGCTTTAATGATTGATGCCCAGCTCACCACCGAATTTTTTGGGGCGCTTGCCCCAGGCTTGCCAGAAAGAGCGCTTGAATTAGCAGATTTACCCATACGCACAACAGCCACAGGTTATGCAGCCCATGCCGCCCAGTTTTATGTCGTGCTTTACGCGCTTGCCAGTCAGGTTGACACCGCCATGCCGCCTGAAGAACAGGTGGTCTGGCTTGTACAAGAAGCTCGCAAATATCTCCCAGACAGTTCAAAAACAGCCGACATTGTTGATTTTGTCGTTGCAGATTTTGAAAACAACCCTGACAGGAATGAATGGGAAAGAACGCGCGATCTTGTTTACAAAAGGTATCAATTGGATGCGGTAGAAAACGGTTTTGTTTATCGAGATTGGGTGGAGTCATCTGTCAATTTTGCCACCGGCATTATCGCCCTCCTCTATGGGGGCGGTAATTACAAAAGAACCGTACAGATTGGCACCCTGTCCGGCTGGGATTCCGATAATGGCACCTCAACAATGGGTGGCCTGCTAGGCTTGATGCTGGGACACGATGGCTTAGTTGCCCAATTCCCGGAGCAAAATATGTCAGATCGGTATCACGTTTGGCGTACGCGAGACGGTTTACCTGACTACTTAACAGATGATGCACAGGCTGAAGATACTTTTGCTTTGATGGCTGAGCGCATGATTCCCCTTGTTGAAAGGGTGATTTTAGATGCTGGAGGCAGCGTAAACGACGGCACCTGGACCTTACCGGAAAGAGCAAATGCTAATGTGGCGCTGAATCCAACCCACCAACTTTATTTGGCCAGCAACAATAATCAGGTTGTTCTAGCCGGTGGTTCGGTAACGGCCGTTTCTGGCACCACTTCCGGAAACACCAGTGCAGTCGTGGATGGTCACGAATTTAACTTTTCAGGACAAGAGGTTTTTGATTTACCAACATCATTTGAAGTTAAAGAGATGGAAACAGCCGTTTTTCTTGAAATAACCTACAGCCACATTGTCCCCATCTCAACAATTCAGTCGGTTGAAGGGGCTGGGGGTGGTTTTGAGCATGTCGACATTGAGCTTTTGATCGAAGATGAATGGGTGCCAGCTATTTTAAACATGGATCAATCATCTGAACTCGATGCTCATATGGGGTATCAACTTCTTGAGTTTGTGCTGAATGAACCACAGCAGGCACTGGGCTTTCGCTTGATTGGCACAATTCCGGAAAACAGTTCTGGGTTTCACCTATTAGAAATAGATTCCTTTCGTTAAAAAATGACTCGTTTAATGAGAACGGCCGTTTCCATAAAATCCAAACTGTGCATTATGCAGTTGGCTATAAATTCCACCCGCCGCAATCAACTCATCGTGCTTTCCAGCTTCCGCAATGCCGTCCTCAGTCACCACCACAATTCGATCCGCATTTTTAATTGTTGCGAGACGATGGGCAATAACGAGCGTCGTTCGCCCTTTAGATAGCTCAACCAGCGCTTGCTGAATTGCTAATTCTGTGGC
The DNA here is from genome assembly GCA_039029915.1 of Chloroflexota bacterium. Lineage (GTDB taxonomy): Bacteria > Chloroflexota > Anaerolineae > Promineifilales > Promineifilaceae > QQUD01. The sequence goes on along the minus strand of JBCCFD010000241.1, from coordinate 6,777 downwards.
TGTATCAAGGGCGGATGTCGCTTCATCTAAAATCAGGATGGGCGGGTTCTTTAAAAACATGCGGGCAATTGCTAACCGCTGTTTTTGGCCACCAGAAAGCTTAACCCCTCGCTCTCCAATGATCGTGTCCAAGCCATCCGGTTGGCTGCGAATAAATTCGTCAAGCTGGGCCCGCGTAGCCGCCGCCCAAATCTCATCATCAACCGCATTCAGTTTTCCATACGCAATATTTTCGCCAATGGAGCCAGAAAAAAGAAATACATCCTGTTGCACTATCCCAATTTGGCTACGCAGCGATGCCGCCGTCATCGAGCGGATATCCATGTCGTCAATTGTGATTTGCCCTTCGTCCACCTCATAAAAACGGGGAATTAGGCTGCATAACGTTGTTTTGCCTGCGCCCGAAGCACCCACAAAGGCAACCGTTTCCCCCTCCTCGATCGCCAAGTCAAGGTTTTTCAAAATACGCTTGCCCTCTTCATATCCAAAGGTGACATTATCAAACCGAATATTACCATTCAGATGCGATACAGATATGGCATCAGCAGCATCCTTGATATCAGGCTCAGTATTTAAAATTTCAAGATACTGTTTAAAACCAGCAATCCCTCTGGGATAGCTTTCGATCACTGAATTAATCTTTTCAATGGGTCTAAAGAAAACATTGGTCAGCAAGAGATAAGCAACAAACTCACCATTACTCAGCTCTCCTTGAATTACATACCAGGTGCCTGCAACCATCACAAAAAGGATAACAAACCGCATGAGCATATAACTCATAGAGAGGGCTTTTGCCATAATGTCATACGCCACAAGCTTGGTCTCACGGTATTGGCTATTATTCACGGCAAAAAGGTCTCTTTCATGATCTTCATTTGCAAACGCCTTCACAACTCGAATACCACCTAACGCATCTTCAATTCGCGCGTTAAATCGTCCGATGCTGCGAAAAAGCTGCCGAAAGGTGATCGTCATCTTGCTGCTGAAGTAAACAGCCACCCACAAAATTGCAGGTACAACGAGAAAGGTTAAAAGAGCCAGCTCCCAATGAATCGTGGCCATTAAAACAAAAGCCCCTATCAATGTCATGACCGCAATAAAGAGATCCTCAGGACCGTGATGGGCCATTTCGCCAATATCCTGCAAATCAGTAGTGATACGCGCAATCAAATGACCTGTCTTGGTATTGTCAAAGTAGCGAAACGTCAGTTTTTGAATGTGATCAAACAGCTTGGTGCGCATATCCGTTTCAATATTTATACCAAGCATATGACCCCAATAGGTAACAATATACTGCAACCCCGTGTTCAAGGCGTAAATACCAAGCAAGATTCCGGTTGCTAAAATAATTAGCGGCCAATTTTGGCTCGGCAGCAAATTATCTATAAATTGGTTAATGGCTAATGGGAACCCCAATTCCAACATGCCAACCACAACGGCACAGCCAAAATCTAACAAGAAAAGCCCCTTGTAGGGGCGATAGTAAGCAAAAAACTGTCGAATCATAAAAGAAATTATACCCTGACGTTACTCAAGAAAGTACATCATTAATCTTTCTACCCTTGCAACTTTCTATTTGTACATTTTGTCGCCGACACCGCTTTTCCCGTAAAAAATCCGTGAACTTAACCAACCCCGTAAGCACCTATTTTTAATCTTTAAGGTGAAGAGACCTATCGACAAAAATGGAGGGACTGATTCAAAAAAATCATATAGAGTCTTCCATTTATCGAGGGAGCGAAAAACACCCATCAAAATCTAATTCAAACGATTTATTTTCGTTCACCTTGACTATACGCAGTACCCTATCGAGATTGGAGCACACAATGAAACACGCAGTACTGTTAGTTGACGATGAAGATACAATTCGCACGATGCTTAGAATGGTGCTTGAATTAACTGGTTTTAAAGTTTTAGAGGCAGCAGATGGTATTCAGGCCATTGAACAAGTTGAAACCCATCAGCCAGACATTATGGTTTTAGATGTCATGATGCCACGCATGGATGGTTTTGCAGTCTGTCGCCAGCTTCGAAGCCAAACAGAAACGGCTGACCTGCCCATTATCATGTTTAGCGGCAAAGCACAGGAAGAAGCAGTTCGTGAAGGTATGAAGGCAGGCGCAACTCACTATCTTGTAAAGCCGGCCTCCCCGACTGAAATAATCGCCCTGATTAAAAAATACCTTGAACGCATCAATATGCCGGTTGATAGCTCAACAGAGCAAGATGCCGTCGGGCTTGGTGGCGATTAAAACCTAAGGTTTGCGCTTAAACTGCAAAAAGAAATCAATCAATTATCTGCGGAGCTATTCACAATTAATTGTAATTGAGTTTCAAAACGAATAATTTCTTGCTCAAGGTCCAAGCTTGGATCTGTCTCAATAAGCGACCAAAACAGCATTTCTGCTAGCTGAACTTGCTCATAGTTTGGCAAAAACGCTTGATGATGCGGTGTATCAGCGTACGCAAGGCTGTCGAGCATAACTTGCCAATTAACGCTGTATGGATAGAACTTATCTAATTCCTCAAGCATAAATTCCTGCCGTTCAGGCTGAGCAGGCACCCCACCATAGGCAAACAACAGATCGACATACCCTGTCGTCATTAACCAGTTCAAAAATTGAGCCGTGGCCTCTTTGTTGTTGCTCTCTTCAAAGATGCGAAAGCTATCTGAATGAAGCTTTGAGGTCGTTTCACCTTCAAAGCTTGGCATCACGGCGATATCCCACTCAAAGTTGGTTTCACCAAGACAGCAGGTAAACCACTGAGCCGCATGAGCCATCGCCACATGCCCCGATCGAAAGGTATTGGCATTGGCAAAAAGATCACTGAGCTGATCGTCACGATTAGGATAATATCGATGGGTCCACATCGCTTCGTAGGTCCAATAAAGACCAGTTCGCCATGCGTCCGCTATCTCAATCTGGCCTGATTCATCCAGGAAATGGTATGCACCGAACGGAACCAAACCTTCCCGAGCCACTTCGTTCCATTGATTAATGTAGCCAAATTGTCTGACATCTTGAGGATTAAAGTCTGGACTACCAGCTTGGTTACCCTCTCTATCAAGAGTAAGCTGCAGAGCTAGCTCATGAACTTTATCAAAATCCCATACCTTTCCATCTGCATAAGGTTGTTCATATTGTTGAGGCGGATAAGCTAAACCTGCTTTATCAAATAGAGTCCGATTATAAAAGATAAATGAAGGGTAAAGGTTGATTGGTACCCCTTCTAAACGGCCGTTTCTGTCATACAGTGCCAAGCTTTGTTCTGAATATCGACTGAGGTGCTCGGGGGTTAAATACGGCCGTAAATCCAACCAATCTTCCGCAAAATAGTTGGCGGCATCAAGCCTGAGCGGACCAATCAAGTCAGGGAGTTGGCCTTCGGTTTGTGATGTTTGGAGATGTTCAAGCGCGTCCTCTTCAGGCAAAATAGCGAGCTGAACCCAAATCTCATTTTGCGACTCATTAAATCGATTGGCTAGCTGATGCAGTCGGTTCTCCTGCTTTTCAGTTGGCTGATGGCCTAATCCAACAAACCACTCAATTTGAACGCGGTCATCTGCGTTAGACGCTTGACGCGTTGCATTGGCTACCGATGTCGCATATAAGTTTGTGTGGGCTGTTGTGGCTGAATTTTCTAAGTTGGAAGTCGCTTCCTGGCAAGCAACGCTAAAAAAAAGCAGGGAGAGGAGCAAAAATATTGTTCGAAGATTGGTCATTGTCACTTTGTCATTCGCAACGTGACACCTGACACGTGACACGCACTCTATTATTTTGGAATTTCAACAAGGAATCGTAGGTCACCCATTCCGCTTTTCTCCACTATAAACAAACGCCTTGCTTATCATCTTAATAAATGGCCCCTTATCGATACCGATCTCTTTGCCACACTGGCATTTAACCTTGTCCCCCTCCTGATGGTTTTGATAGGAGCGCGTGATTCTGTCTTTGTGACAACGTAAAACTTGCCCCTTCCCAATTTTGTCATATTTCCACAGCTTTCTTTTACAGGCGGCACATTTAATCGTTAGCATTTCAATCAACAATTTCGTTCAACGGCCGGTCCCCAGCAAGCACCCGCTGAATATTGGCAAACTGCCCTTCAACAATAGCCGTGTGTCGATCAATGGTGCCACTCGCCATGTGCGGCGTACAAATCACGTTTGGAAGCTTAAAAATCGGATGATCCATGGACGGTGGCTCGGGATCATAAACATCAATTCCTGCCCCTCGCAATTGGTCTGATTGCAATGCATCAACCAAATCATCCAAGCTATAGGTAGGACCCCGACTGGCGTTAATGTACAATGCCCCGCGTTTCATCTGATTAAACTGAGCGGCTTTAAACATTTTGTGGGTTAGCTCGGTTAGCGGAACATGGACGGTGATAATATCAGACTGAGCAATGAGTTCAGTAAAGGAAACGGCCGTTAATCCATATTCTTTGACAAGCGCCTGAGGCGGTTGAACGATGTCGTTAAAAATAGTTTTTGCCCCAAAAGCGTGTACAGTTTTTGCCAATTGACGCCCAATTCGCCCCAGCCCAACAATGCCGACAGTACGGCCGTAAAGTGTGGTGCAACCCTCACGCCAGCCAAACATCTCAAATTCACCGTTCGCTAAGCGATTGTGTATCGGAATAAGTTGCCGACTCAGCGCCAGCATCATCATGAGGGCATGTTCTGCCACGCCAACGGCCGTATATTCTGGCGAAATTGCTAATGGAATGCCCGCTGCTCTCAAACCCTGCCGATCGATAGCATCATAACCAACGCCGTTATGCTGAACAAGCCGACATTTTTTGAGCAAAGGCACCCATTCAGGCTTTAGCGCGAGACAAACCACAAAGTCAGCCTCAGGCAGGTGCTGGATGACGGCCGTTTCGTCTGCAGGATTCACGAATTTCACTGCAAATTCAGGTGCGACCTTTCCAGCCACTTCTCTCGTCACCCGTTCAATCCAATCGTTATGTAACAAATAAACTGCTTTCATCATGATTTCTTGTATTTAATGGGCCGTGTGCGTAAGAAACGCAGGGAGCTATCTTTTCTCTGCGCCTTTGCGCCGCTGCATCAAAATTACCCGTCAATAATTGTTTGTAATTAAACCTCATCCAGCTCATAAAAATTGAGCAGCGTGTTTCCATATTTTCGAGATTTATAGAGAATGAGGTGCTTCAAATTGAGTGATTTAGCCTCTTTTGGGTCGATTTGAACAACAACTTGCCCATGCGGCGTGAGAAGGTCAAACGGCCGTTTATCCACTAGCTCTAAGGCCGTAATCCATAGCGCTTTATACTGCGGTGGTGCAATATAGATTAGGTCAAACGGCAAAACAGACGTGCGTTCCAAATATGCAAATGCATCACTTTTAATTATATGAGCGTTTTCAGACAGTTTTGTAATTTCCAAATTGGTTTCAATTGTTTTAATAGCGGCCCGAACCGTATCAATAAACACAACCTCACTCGCCCCACGACTCAGTGCCTCAATACCAACCTGCCCTGTGCCTGCAAAGAGATCAAGCCAGCGAGCCTCTGCAACCTCATCACGTAAGATGTTAAACAGACTTTCCTTCACGCGATCCATTATCGGGCGAGTGCTGTCACCGGGCACCTTTTTAAGCCGCCGTCCTCTGGCAGATCCGCTAATGACTCGTAAACTCATACCTCTATTCTACCGTAATCTCGAAGATGGGCTGGCTGTCTCCAACTTGCACCCCAGCAGCGTCAAAAATAGGCAAGCGCCATCCTTCTGACTCTACCCAAAGCCCAACTGACACCGTGTAGGTTCCGGCTGGCGCATCCGCCGGAATAGAAAGGATATGTTCATCACGAACATATTTATCAACCGACCACCGCCTGGTAGGAAATTCACCGGGATTCAGCTTATCAGATTGAGTTAAAGGGGTACCATCTGGTTTGAGAACGTGAACAAAGATTTGGTAGTTGATGTCCATATCACTTATTGCTTTCCAATACAAAGTGATAGGGAGTTGAGTACCAGAAGAAACGGCCGTATTTCCACCACCATCAATTCCAATCAACATCGCCTGATCACCGAAGTTGTGTTCAGTCTGCATCTGGGCTGGTTCAGCAATGAGCCCAGATGAATTATAGCGGAGGAGTCCGCTCGGATTAAGAATGAAAATAAAAGCGAGGTTAAGGATAAGGAGGGAAACCCAAACAGGGCGTAAAAAATCTGAAGGCCCGTCCTCAGAGGAGGAAAAACTAACCCAGTTGTCATTTTCTAAACCATCCTGAGAATTCTTGGAAAAAGTGATTAAACCAAACCAAATGGCCGTTAATAAAAATGCCCCCCAGCTTAAAAAGAACCCTAAGCGGCGGGCAGGTGTGCTGCCAAAGGTGACCTCAACGGTGTGTGTCCCTTCAGAGACAGGCACAATAATAAATCCTTCCGGCCGCCCTAGCTCCGTTTCCACCGGCTCGCCATCAACATTGATCTGCCATCCGGGAAAATCAAACAGGAAGAGGCGCAGGCGACTGTTTTTGGGGGTTGTCATTGTATATTTGAATGACAACGGCCGTATCTCTTCACTGACCACGGTGGCCCCATCGGGCAGCGTGGCTCGATTAACCCGATCAAGCGGTGCACCGTCGTAGATGCCCGCCACCACATTGCCATTTCGTTCAGGTATCGTATCAACCGTCGCCGGCACAAAATCGGCCGTTGAGGTTGTGCCGAGCCAGCGCCCCTCGTGCTCAATAAGCGACATGCGGAGGGTATTTACCTCTCCAAAATCGGGCCAAGGG
>JBCCFD010000240.1:0-11564 GCA_039029915.1 Chloroflexota bacterium | reverse complement strand
TCGGCAACCAGGGACCGCTCAACACGTTACTGATGGGTGAATCGATCTACGGACCGATCGGCATCGTCATCGCGTCGGTCTTCTTCACCTTTCCGCATGCCTTTCTGATCAAACTGTTCAATGGCTTCGAGCAGTTTAAATTCGGCTCGGCTTATTTGTCCCTTTTCTTTAGCGAAACGATGTACACCACCGACCCAATTGGAAAGGTTGTGTTGGGCCAGCGAGAGACCTAAGTAAGCAATCGCTGTATCGACGGTGATTGACAAGATTTGAAGCGGGTTTTTGATGTTGAGCGTTGCGTTAGCTTCGTTTTCGATAATGGGGGCTAATGCCTCATTAAATTGAAACGGTTTGTAATTGGCTTGCCCAACACAACGGCTCTGAACGGAAAAAGACATGTTCGGTTCGAAGAAGGGAATAAGCTCTTCTTGAACGAGTTTTATAATGGGCTTAATATCTGTGCCGTCGTTTTGAATGGAATGGGTGACCTGAATAGGTGCGATGTGGCGGGTAAAAATTGGTGGATCGGACCGGAGCTTTTCTGCAGCTTGGAAGAAGCCGCCGCTTGTAACGGCCGTTACCACCCCTTTGTCAATCTCACCAAGAATTTGCACGTTTGGATCAACTGTTTTTAGCTCGTGAATAGCCGGTGTGAGATAGTCAATATCGGCGGTTAAGATTAGATCGGGTTGGGACATGCCCTTATTTTACATGATTGACTCTTGAACCGCCCGAATTTGCTCTTCGATGCGAATGGCTGATATATGCAATTGAACCGAAGGTGCTTTCAAGTTGTAAGTTAAGATACGCTTGTTTATCTTTTTAATCTCTTCTGCAAACTGTTCTTTTGCAGCTTGCCATTTTTGGCGGCTTTTTGGCGTGCCGTCGTATCGTTGCCAAACGATGAGCAGCTTTTTCTCCGCTTTGGATACGGCCGTTTCGATTTCATTCTTTTCTTGGATAAACGGCAAGCTAAACCCGCTGTTTTTCAATAGCTCAGTGGCAATGGCTGATTCTTTAGTGAATGGGTTCGTGTCTAGCCTTAGCGGCTCACCAGAACCTCTTAAATTTTCGAATTCTCCCCGTTTCTGAGCTGAATCAATTTGGCTTTCAATTTTTTCTGTGGGCTTGGTGCGAAACACCTTATTTTTTACAGAGTTTAGCAGGCTGACTTTGTCTGATTTGCCATCGGAGTGGGACATAAAACACCTCGTCTGTGAATTTTGTCACAATATATTGTGATATTATTCACAAACAAATCGGTTTGTCAAGTGCAAAAATAATTTTAGGTAATTGTCAGGTCACATAAGATGAATCGTAAGACGCTCAGCCTATTATTTTCTATGTACGAACAAGGTGCTTCCAGTCTTATTAAAATTTAAGTAGACGAGGGATAACAACGATGCAAACACCGATTGCGTCTAAACCGGTTGTTGACGAAGTTAAGACAGCGAGCGGTGCGACCATACCCGAAGAAGCAAATTTCACACCCAGTGTTCAAGATAGCAGAAAATTCCGAAAATTGGGATTCGATCTACTAATCGTAATCCCGGCTATGATTTTCCTTCTGCCTCTGTTTTTACTGCTTGCCTTAGCAGTGAAACTAGACTCACCCGGCCCGATCATTTATCGACGTAGGGTATTAGGAAAAAACGGCCGTGTTTTTGATGCTTTCAAGTTTCGGACCATGCATATCAATGGGGATGAAATTTTAGCTCGTTATCCAAAATTACGGGCTGAGCTCAATAAAAACTATAAACTTAAATGTGATCCACGCGTCACCCGAGTTGGTAAATTTTTAAGAAAATTTAGCTTGGATGAATTACCCCAGCTCTTCAATATCATTAAGCAAGATATGTCGCTTGTTGGACCACGAATTATTACACCAGAAGAGTTGCCAAAGTATGGCCCTTATGGTGCCTTGTTACTGACTGTTATGCCTGGTCTTACAGGCCTGTGGCAAATCAGTGGCCGATCAGACACTTCTTACGATGAACGCGTCACGCTTGATATGGAATATATCAAAGAATGGTCCGTTTGGTCTGATCTCAAAATATTGTTTTTAACCATTCCTGCTGTACTCAAAGGGGATGGTGCGTACTAAAGAACATCTTCTCCTCCTTCTCCTTCTCCCTTTCCCTAGAAAAGGCCTTAGCTTCCTCCGCTAAGGCCTTTTCCTTTTCCCATCACTGAAAGTAGCTCAAATGCTAAATTTGCGGCTAAGATTGAGGTGATCGCACCGTGGTCATAAAGGGGATTTACCTCAACTAAATCACACCCGATAATATTTAAGCCTTTCAACCCACGTACGAGCTGGAGCATTTGAAAGCTGGTGAAGCCACCGACTTCGGGGGTGCCCGTGCCCGGTGCGTAAGCTGGGTCTATTGAATCGATATCTAGCGTTACATAGGTAGGGTGATCACCTACACAATCGCGAATTGCCCTGATAATCTCCGTGGTGCCTAATTCAAAACATTCTTCAATGGTTAAAATTTTGATGCCTAAGGCTTGCGCTTCTGTGTATTCATTAGGATCAAAAAGTGGACCGCGAATTCCCACTTGAATATGTGCATCAGGTTCGATTAATCCTTTTGCGAATGCATGCCGAAATGGGGTGCCGTGGTCTAAACCATCAATATCGCTCCCATCCGTATCGGTGTGTGAGTCAAAGTGGATGACGGCTAAACGGCCGTGTTTTTCAGCGTGGGCTTGGATGAGTGGGAAGCTGATTGAGTGATCACCGCCAAGGAATAAGAGTTTGCAGTCTGTTTCTAATAGCTGAGCCACGGTTGAGCGAATGATCTCACAGGTTTTATCGATGCGGGTTGGATCACAAATAATGTCTCCATAATCAACCGTTTTTAAGTCTCGCGTAGGGGCAATTTGGAGATGTCGATTGTAGCCCCAAATTTGGAGTGAGTTTTTCCGTATGCTGCGGGGACCAAAACGAGTGCCAACTCGCCAACTCGTATTGCCGCTGTCAAAAGGAATGCCCACAATGGCCATGTCTGCATCCGCAAGATTTTGAGTATGTGGGGTATGCATAAACGTGGCAATGCCGGTGTAGGATGGCGTGAACTGAAGGAAGGGGGTTGAGTGATTTTGTTGGGACATGGGGCAGTTTCCTATGTAATCTTTTTGAATATCAAATTTGGCTCCGTTGAGAAATCGAATTTGATGGTATCAGAATACTAGGACTATGGCACTATACATGGATTACTGGGAGTGGCATAGAATCATATTATTCCAGTCTGAACTTCACGTATTGTTTTTGCAACGTTCCCGTATTGGTAGCCACCTCTTTTGTAAATCACAGCAAGCCACTAAAACACTCTCGACATATCGTGATTTAAAAATTGCAAGCCTATCTGTTTTATTTTAAACGGTTTGATTGGATCTCTTTTAGAACGATTAGCGCCTATATCTTTTTGTTTAATTTTAGAATACACAAGTCGATTATCGAAAAATGATGGAAATGATGGCAGTACCTCAATCAATTCATGTTTTTCCCGTTACGCTGAAGACGTTGCCCTATGACGATGCCTCGCTTGACGCGCTTTTTTACGTTGAGCTTGGGGATCAGTTTGTTGACCGATTGGCGTTGTTCGAGGAAGCTTTTCGCATTCTTCAACCTCAAGGTTTGTTTTTTATCAATAATGGAAAATGGGCCATTGAGCTAGATCAAGCGGGGTTTTCTGATGCAATGGATGATTTCCCAGAAGCGACGCCAACCAATTGGCGAGCCGCTTATCTCACCGTCCAAAATGCTCGGTTACATATAACCGAACTCGAAAAAGCACACGTCTATCCATTAAAGTCACCCTTTTTTAAAACGGCCGTTTGTGTTACCAAACCCATTTTGAAATAAAGAATAAATTCTGTTAACTTTGACTCCAAAGATAATTGTTAATCTGAGGAGGAGATGATGCACAGTGCTTTTTTGCGTGATTCAGATTTCGTGCTGTTTGAAAATGGTGGTTTAGCTTCATTTCAAGTGCTGTTTAGGGATGTCTCAAAGCGTACAAGAGTAGGCGTCGTTGCGCCAAATCGCGTTGAGGGTGTGGGTGCAATCAACTTGATTTTATCGTTTGTGACCGCTTTTTATGATCGGTATCGAGCTGACGCTAACGATTTCTTTGCTTATCCTGATTTCTTTACGTTTCAACAGCAGTCCCCAGTCGCCCACTATTCAATGTTAGATATCTGGCCAACTCACAGAAATGTTTTTGTCGGAGATACCTCTTCGGCTCTTGCGAATAGCATCATCGACCGCGGCATTGATATTCTACTGCTGCCTGAGGGGGAAAAACGGCCGTTTCAAGCGCTAGATCGGATTCAGCTACCCGCATTTCAGCGGCTCATTCGCCACTGCTATTTGTACAGCTCAACCCATGAAGTAAGCCAACCGACCCTAACAATTGAGACGAACAACCAAGAGATTATCAGTTGGGGAACGGCCGTATTGGACTCCTTAACCGCTGAAAATGATGAAGCTGTTCAACAAACTCGACAGATTTGGCAAGCTCACGTTAAATCTTCCGCTGTGTTGAGACAATCCTTTCAGAAAATATCATTGGAAAAGGCTTTGCTCTATTTGCCATAAAAACGATATTTAAGTGTTCCAAAGCTTTTAGCTAACAAGGTTTTCAAATTAGGAATTTCCTTTTATTTAAACCGTATTGGACCTGTTAACTGAACTTGATTGAGACTTTCCCTCGATAAGAAGGGCAGCCGCCATCGCGCTTAGCCAGCTGAGTCCCGCCCCAATCCACATAATTTGCCGGAAAACGGCGACAAATGATTGGCGAATGGCTTGTTGAACCAGAACGGCCGTTTCATCATCAATGTCGTCGGGTAGCGCTGCCCCACCCAAATTTCGACTTTCATTTTCTAAAAATCGGCTCTGTGTATCGGTTAGCTCAATCGGCATGAGTCGCGTTTGAAGCGTTTGGCTGAACGAAATCAGGGCGATTGCGCCAAAGATAGCCACAGCCAACACTTGGGCTGAACGGGAGACGGCGTTGTTGATACCTGAGGCAATACCTGTTGTTTCAACCGGCGCTGATCCCATAACGGCCGTTGTTAGTGGCGCAACCGTTATCCCCATGCCAATCCCAAACAGAATCGTGGGTGGTAAAAAGGTGGTCCAGTACTCCGCAGGACCGCTAGTGAGCCCCGGTATCGTAAATAGCGCCATTCCCACGCCAGCGAGCGCTGGTCCAACAATTAGGGGGAGCCGCGCCCCCACCCGATCAACCAAGCCCCCTGCCCAGCGGGACATAAGAATGAGCAATACAATAAATGGCAACATGGTTAAGCCAGCGATTTCTTCTGGATAATCTTGGGCTTGAATGTAGTTGAGCGGCAGAAAAAAGAGTATCCCGCCTAGACCAGCATACAAGAATAGAGTGAGTAAATTGGTTCCGCTAAAAGTTCGTGAGCGGAATAGCTGGAGTGGCACCATTGGGTGTGGTGTTCTTGATTCGACGATTACGAAGAGGATTAGACTTAAAAAACCGCCGCCTAAGGTGGCGATGATTTGCCAATGTCCAAATCCTAAATCAGGAGCTTGAATAAACCCATAGGTTATGCCCGCTAGCCCTAGAGTGGTAAATAGCGCGCCCCACCAATCGAGCTGAGCAGAAGCATTTTCATCTTTGGTTTCTGGCACAAAGGAGAGGGCAAATAGGGCAACGCCTGCGAGGGGGATGTTCAGATAAAAAACATAGCGCCACAAACCCTGACCGGCCAGCCATCCACCAACCACTGGACCGATCGCCACCATCAGCGCGCTAAAGGTAGACCAGAGGCCAATGGCTGCTCCGCGGCGGGCGGCGGGGTAAATGGCCGTTAAAATAGCCAAGCTTCCGGGTACCAACATCGCCCCTCCGATGCCCTGAATGGCCCGCGCAATAATGAGCGTTAGCGTATTGGGGGCTAAACCACAAAGCGCGGAGGCGATGGTAAAAACAATAATTCCAATCCGAAAGATGAAGTTACGGCCGTAATGATCCCCCAGCGACCCTCCCACCAAAATTAGGGCTGATAAAAAGAGCGCAAATGCATTAATAATCCACAAAAGCTCTGCGCCCGTCACATTTAAATCACGCTGAAGGGCAGGCAAAGCAACATTAAGCGCCGAACTGCTAATTGACACAATGCTAGATGCCAAGATAGTCGCTATGAGCACCCAACGCTCTATTTTTTGTTGTTCGCTTGACGTGATTGGTGTTTGAGCGGTCATAGGTTAATCCTGAAGAAAAGGCGAGTGTGGCTAAGTTTCAGACAAAAAGTGTAACAAAGCTAGCCCATACGCCTCGGCCCCATCACTGCCTCGGAAGTTAACTGGCCCCGAAGCCGTCGTCACCGTGCAAACGGTTTCTTGGCGCGATTGGAAAAGCTGCACTGAACACTCATTTTCATTGGAACATAAGGCCATTAGCGCTTGGCGAAGCTGACTTTCTGTGGGCAGCCAAATCGCTTCAGTGGTCAGAATGTAATCGAGTGCCCACTCTGATGCGCCATGGAAGGTGATGACAGGCCAGCCTTTAAACAAATCAGTTTGAGTTTGCATATTGGTCAGCACAAATACCCGTTCATCCATATCGCGGTCGGGGAGACCGAAAAAGTCATTGATAGATGTTTGCCAAACTAGACCAGCTTTCTTAAGTTGTTGAGCGAGATTTAGAGAAATCATAAGAATAGGGAAATACAAAGGTGCTTAAGTCATTTTCATTTTGTGCTCAGGAATTCAAGATACTTTCTGAAAATTACTTAAGCGTTCCGAAGTTTCTAAATTGAAAGCTTTGTTAGCTAAAAGCTTCGGAACCTCGAGGAAACAAAGTTTGTAGCCTTCGTTTTATTCAAAGCGGGAACTTCGTTTCACTTAATGAATTACTTAGTAAATATAGTTTTGAAAATTTGAGTCATTCAGTGTCACAGAAAACAAAAGACAAGAAAAAATATGCTTGCGAATTTAATGATCAAAACCTATGATCCACCATAATGAATGAGCGAATCGCTTCTAATTTTACCCACCTCCATGTTCACTCACAATTTTCCTTATTAGAGGGTCATATTTCGATTGACCAACTCGTCCAGCAGGGAGTAGCAAATGGGGTAAATGCCTTGGCTTTAACGGATACGCATGCGCTATACGGCGCAGTTGCTTTTCACCAGGCGTGCACGGCCGTTTCTATCAAACCGATTATTGGCATGAGCGTATGGGTCAAATCACCGGTCACCGATGCCATGCCGCTAGAAGGAGAAGGGCAGCTTGTTTTGTTGGCAACGGGGCCAGAAGGGTATCGCTCTTTGTGTAAGCTTTCCTCATTTTTACAGACTGGTGAGCCAAAGACGGCCGTTTCATGGCAGGCGCTTTCCCCATTCAAAGAAGGGCTTATTGGTATCGATGCGGCTCATGCAGGCTGGACCAGCCGCTATCTGACGGCCGGACAACCCCAAGCTGCTTCTCGTTTTGTCTCATTTTTAGGTGGCCTTTTTGAAGAAAATGGATACTTAGGCATGGCGCTTAATTCCGATACCGACCTTCAATTGGCAGACGATATTATAAAAGTGGGTTCTCGTTTTGGGGTGCAAGCCGTCGCTTTGCAATCAACCTACTGCCTCAAGCCTGAAGATCAAGCAACGCTTAAACTGTTGGCCGCGATTGATGAAAATTGCTTATTAGAAGAGGTGCCCCCGTCTCGTTTGCCAACGCATCATCACCAAGAGGTGCACTGGTTGACACCTCATGAAGTGACTATACGCTTTGAGGCGTTTCCTGAGGCATTGGCAGCTGTAGAAAAGATTGTGGCTCAATGCAAGTCGGCCTTGCCTGACGGTCGGCCAATCTGGCCTAAATTATCACTCCCTGAGGCACAGACCGAAGCACACTTTTTGCGCGAGCAGGCTCAAAAGGGATTGACGAAGCTTTACGGCCGTTCTCCCAGCGACTTGACACAAGCACGGCTTGAGAAAGAACTCGAGATGATTGTGAGCTATGGGTTTGCACCGCTATTTGTCCTTGTCTCCGATATTACCCGCTTTGCCCGAGAAACGGCCGTTCCTTTTAATACCCGAGGTAGCGTGGCCAACTCCCTGGTGGCTTACTGCATTGGGATCACGAACGTCGACCCCATCGAGCATGACCTGCTTTTTGAGCGGTTCTTGAATCCGGCGCGGGCCAACATGCCCGACATCGATCTTGATTTTTGCAGTCGGCGGCGGGATGAAGTGTTGCGTTACGTGCGTGAAAAATATGGTGAGGAAAAAGTCGCTCTCGTGGCTACGATCAATACCCTACAGCCTAAATCTGCCGTGCGCGAAACGGCTAAGGCGTTTGGCTTCAAAGAAAGTGACATCAAGAAGATGACCTCTCAACTGCCGCGCGGTTGGCATCCTGATCCAGAAAGACGAGAAAAAGTAACGCTCGAAAATGCCCTACGACCGGTGACCGATTCGGCTCATCGGCGGGTGATCAAAGAAGCATTTGGGTTAATAGGGCAACCCCATCACATGAGCATTCATCCGGGTGGGGTCGTCATTGCGCCAGACGCGTTAACAGACTTTGTGCCGGTACAAATGGCCCCAAAAGGGTTTTTAATCACCCAATTTGATTACCGCGATATCGAGAAAATTGGCTTGCCAAAAATTGATCTTCTGGGCATCCGGGCTTTGACTGTTTTGGCTGATACTGTTGAATTAATTGACAGCGCTACCCCATTTGATTTGTCAACAATGCCACTCCAAGATGCGGAAACGGCCGTTATTCTTGAAAAAGGAGACACCATAGGCGTCTTTCAATGTGAGTCGACCGGTGCTCAGCGCACCATGCGCCAGCTGAAAACAAAGACGGTGGCTGATTTAGCCGTTGCCAATGCGTTTTTCAAGCCGGGGCCAGCGACAGGGGGGATGGCCCAAGCCTTTATTCGACGATATCGGGAAGAAGAAGTTGTTACTTATTTGCACACAGCACTGGCCCCTATTTTAGGATCAACCAAGGGGGTGATGCTTTTCCAAGAGCAGGTTTTGCGCATAGCCACAGAGGTTGCCCAGCTAAGCTGGAACGAGGCAGATCATTTACGACGAGGAATGAGCAAATTCAAAGCAGATGAAATGGCTCAAATGAAACAGCGTTTTGTAGATGGTTGCCAAACCAAATCGGGATTTGAGCAAGCTCAAGCAGAAACGCTATGGGATCAGATTATGGCGTTTGCGGGGTATGGCTTTAACCAGGGGCACGCCACAGCCTACGCAGATATTAGCTATCGGTCTGCTTATATGAGGGCGCACTATCCTGCTGAATTTTTAACAGCCCGACTCAAGGATCACGGTGGGTTTCATCACCCAGCTATTTATATGGCCGAAGCGCGACGATTGGGTTTTGAGGTGCGTCCACCGCACGTGAATTTTAGTGAGCGGAAATTTTCGCTGGGATCGGAGATAGGTGATCCTGGCATGGGGAATGAAAAAAAATCGCCAATTGCCCAGCGGCAATCGAAAACTCTCTGGATGGGCTTGGGGCAGGTAAGAGATCTGCGGCGGAAGACGGTGCGAGAGATTGTATCAAAACGGCCGTTTTCTTCTGTTCAAGATTTACTGCGACGAGTGCCAATGCAAACAAAAGAGGCGGTTCACTTAGTAAAGTGTGGCGCGCTCGATGGGCTGGGGGAAAGCAGAGCGGCGATGTTGGCGGACGTTGAAGGCGTAGCCCGCGCAGGAAATGCAGGACAGCTAGCGTTTGGGTTTGCAGTGGAAACGGCCGTGTTGCCTGAAACGTTAGCCGAACGATTGGATTGGGAGAAGCAGCTTCTCGGTTTGCCCATGAGCAATAACCCAATCGACCTGTTTGAAGACCAAACAAAAGATGATGTGCCGATTGGTTATCTTAATCGACTTAAAAATATGAAAACCACGATTGCGGGTGTTCGCTTGCCGGGTTGGACGGGGGGCAAAGGGTTTTATTTTTCAGATGGCAAAGAATTCGTAGTAGTTCGATTAGACAAAAGTGTGGCGGGAAACGGCCGTGTTTCCAATTGGTACCCCATCCGCCTTACTGGTTATTGGCGCATTGACGAATGGGGTGGTGGCTGGTTCCAAGCTATAAAAACGGAACGCTTAGAAGTGGCGGTGAAATAAGATACGCAATGGTCTTGTCACTTTGAAGGAACGATAAGGTAACGACTTCGTTGTCTTATTTAAATTCCGTTTCTTCGTCAGCACCCATTAACAATTCACGGAAATAATGGCTGCTCTCCTAGATATTTAAGAGGTGTGCATCCTTCCATTTATTGACAAACGAATTCCTCATCTAGGCGGTGAAACATCATAAATCATGTTGGGTTAGCCTGAAAATGGGTGATACTAACCTGTTTGAGCAGGTTTCGGTCGCTAATCGGTGGATTAATCTATCGGTGGTTATGTGTATGCACACTCCTCAAATATTTAAACGAAACGCTTTTCCAAAAATCTAATTCTAAACCCTTTAGGTTTACATAAATAATTTTAATGTTATGGGAATAGCTCTTCAGAAAAATCATGAGAAGCCAACAGAGTCCAATAGATTTTTAAAAGTATAAAACCATATCCAGCTGACAAGAGGCTTGTGAAAAAGATAAAAGAGTAGAAACCTGAGCGTAAAATGATGTGACTAAATGGCATCATAAAAAACGCTAGCCAGCTAATTGCAAATCCTAATTGAATAACTGGTAAACGATTAGGTAATGCTATCATTTGCCAAGTTGGTAATTTGATGAGCAGCATACTCAAAACGACCGGGTAGACGAGGATAAATATAAAAAGGTACGGGACAATTTGTCCATCTGTGTGAAAAGTCGGGGATGTATAAATAATTAGGAAAAGGGTTATTAAACTGCCTAAAAGTCCATAGAAAAATGGTTTATGCCACTCAATAAAATTTTGTAACTTTGCCTCTTGAAGTGATTCAGATTTAAGTTTAGCTGTATTAATCATTCAATTCTTCCTTGTCATCAAGTATGTCTTGAATTAATGTCGAAATTTTAGGTGCCTGATAAATTAAGATATTTCGTTTGATAAATTGCTGAAGAAGCTTTTTGCCAGTTGACGTCAACTCAAAATAACGGCGTGATGGGCCAATGTCAGATTTTTGACGGTAGCTGCTGACAATACCACTTTCTGAAAATCGCTTTAATGCTCTGTAAATACTCTTCTCGTCAGCAACAATCGTTTGTTGAGTCGTTGAAGCAATTACCGCCGATAATTCGTAGGCATACATCGGTTTTTGATGGAGTAAAAACAATATCCAAAAGGAAAGTAATCCTTTTTTATAGTTTGTCTCCCAAGTTTTTAGTAATTGAGTAACTGATTGTTCCATAAAAATTTAGCTATACAACTTGTTGTAGAATAGTACGATTGGTAGGATACTGAATTCCATTCAATTTGTCAACTCTTAATAATAACTGGAGCTTCGCAGTAACACTGGTGTAAACCTCAGAGGTTTTTTCTGCGTAACATCAATATTAAGTGTGATTCGGATTGGGTATTGTCATGTTCCTCCGCCTGTTAAAAAAACACATGCTCAT